>JACMMQ010000288.1 GCA_014378955.1 Clostridia bacterium | reverse complement strand
TTAAAAGAAATGTCTAAATACAAAAATAATAGTTGCGTTATATAGGAAATAGTCATAATTTTTCCCCATTATCAACCACCAGTAGACCAAAAAACAACCAACAGATGACCTCAATCAACGTTTGATTTATTTACATCCTGCATAAAAGATGTTAAATTATAGGTAGAGTTTCAAATTGTCATGACTTTGAGCTAAATTATTTAATAGAAGGTAGGGTTTATATGATGTCAAATACATTGGGTGCACGTATCGTGGAAAACAGGAAGAGAAAAGGCATCACACAGGATCAGTTGGCGGAGCATGTGGGGGTTTCTTGTCAGGCGGTTAGCAAGTGGGAGAATGATTTGTCCTGTCCTGATATTTCGCTGTTGCCACAGCTGGCGGATTATTTCAATATTAGCGTGGATGCATTATTACGGGGTAAAAATACCAGTATGGTGCAGGTGCTGGATGAATCGGAGCGTAAGGATTTTAATAAATTGTTGCTCAAGGTGGTCGTGAATAGTGAGGATGGCGATATCGTTAATATTAATTTGCCGCTTTGTTTGGTGAAGGTGGGGCTGGACATTGGTATGCAGATACCGCAGTTTTCTGGCAATGATGCGATCAAAAACATCGACTTTGAAGCCATTATCCTAGCGGCGCAAAGTGGCGTGATTGGCAAGCTTATAGAGGTCAAGAGTGCGAATGGTGATATTGTAGAAATTACAATAGAATGAGGGTGGCATGATGAAAATTAAAGTCATTGGAGACGGTCATCGCTTTACCATCCCATTGCCAAACGGTCTGATTATCAACGGGCTTACCACAAGGATTGCTTCCTATTATATCAATAAATATACAGAACTCGACATCACACGTGAACAGCTTGACGCACTGTGTGGTCAATTGAAACAAGCAAAAGAGGTCTTGCAGGGGCGACCGCTTGTTTATGTGAAAACTAATGACGGTGAATTGGTTGAGATTTGGCTTTGAAAAAATTGATGGCGGTTGTTGAATGGTCACTTATTCAATAACCGCCAATTTATTTGTCACAACACTTGGCATTTATACCCAAACATGGTAAAATAGGCTCACGATTAATTCAAAAAGTAGGTTTTATATGTTGAAATCCATTTCAAACAAAAGAATGGGCATTTTGCTAATGCTCTCATCGTCTATGTGCGTGTGCATCGGACAACTGTGCTGGAAGCTGTCCGCACAAAGCGGCTACCTTTATTTGCTTGCAGGCTTTGCACTGTATGGGCTGGGCACCTTGCTCATGCTGACCGCTTATAAATTCGGTAGCTTGTCTGTGCTACAGCCCATGCTGAGCATCAATTATGTGTTTACCATTCTATTAGGCTGGTACATACTGCATGAGACCATTACGCCCATGAAGGTGATTGGTACGCTCATTATTACCGTGAGCGTTATTTTAATTGGGGGTGGCGACGATTAAACTCATTTGCTATGCCATTCTCATCGTTATGACCATCATGGGGTCTTTTGCTTCGCTGTTTTTGAAAAAGGCATCTAGCTCCCAGTCCGTTAAGGCAATGATTTTGAACGTCAATATCTATTTGGGCGGCGGACTGTATTTTTTATCTGCCCTGCTCAATATTTATGTCTTGAAATATTTAGACTACACCATTGTGCTACCACTGACTTCCATTACCTATATTTGGACGTTGATTTTGTCCTATGTGGTGTTAAAAGAGAAAATATCTGTTAAGAAGATGTTGTGCGTGTTTGGTATTATTGTTGGAGCGGCACTTGTTGCGATGTAAAAAAACCTTACTTTCTTTTTCTATCGCAAAAAGAAAGTAACAAAGAAAAATACTCTTTAAGTGTTTGGATTTCGCCGTCTGCGGACGACGACAAAGGGCTCTGCCCTTTTGAAACCCGCAATTTTTTGAAAAAAATTGAGTAAAACTTTGATCATTAAGCCCCTAATTAAAGTTTTTGTCCCCTTTTTTCAAAAAGGGGCGGGCGATGACCACGCCACATTCGTGGCTACGAATGCAAAAAGCGCATTCGTTCGGTCGAACAGAAGAAATATTGCTACGCAATATATAGGGCAGCGCCCATTGGTCTCAAATACAGCTTAATTTTTAAATTTTTATTGCTTTTTTCCTAAAGATTGGTATAATGGTTTTTGGTGTGTTCATACTATTGTAGTAAACGGAAATAGAAAGAGGGCGTCAATAGATTGCGAATTATGAAAAAACAGACATTTTTACAAGGTGCTTTGATTTTGGTTATTGCAAATGCATTGGTCAAGGTGATTGGTGCAGGTTTTAAAATTCCACTGACCTATACACTCGAAGCAGATGGCATGGGGATATATTCCACTGCCTATGAGATATACAAATGGCTATTTGTGGTTGCGACTGCAGGCTTCCCAATAGCGATTTCAAAAATGGTTTCGGAAAGCGTCGCCATTAAGAATGCAAATGAAACGAGAAGAATTTTCAGAGTTGCAATGTCTATGCTTTTAATCATTGGATTTATAGGGATGTGCGTGCTACTTGTTTGGGCAAAACCGTTTGCAAATGCGTTTGGTAATGCACGTGCCTATTGGGCGGTAATGGCATTGGCGCCTAGTTTATTTTTTGTATCAATTATGTGTGCGTTCCGTGGGTATTTTCAAGGGCAACAGGATATGGTGCCAACCGCTACCTCGGAAGTGATAGAAGCCCTAGGGAAGCTGGTGCTCGGCTTTGGATTGGTTATATTACTTATGCCATACGGCATTCCTGTAGCGGCTGCAGGTGCTGTATTAGGCGTTTCCATTGGCACAGCATTTGGCGCTATCGTACTTTTCATTATTTATAAAAACCGCAAGCGCAATGGCGTTTTTAAATTCAACGAGTTTATGGAAAATCAAAAGCCAGCTCGCTCGTATGCGGTTATATCCAAGCAATTGTTTTCAATCGCTATTCCTATTACGATTGGTGCATCTGTGTTTAGTTTGACATCGCTTATAGATGGATTGATGGTCATGCGTCAGCTCAAAACCATTCCAGGTGTAGTGGAAACCATGTCAAGCACGCTGTACGGCTATTTTTCAGGCTACGTGGTGACGTTATTTGGCTTTCCCCCCACCGTTATTGTTGCTTTAAGCATTAGTGCAGTGCCTGCATTGGCAACGGCGTTAATTTTGAAAAAATATAATACCGTGCAAAAAACAGTGGACGCTACAATGCGTATAGCGTCGCTCATTGCATTTCCTGCGGCAGTTGGCTTGTCGGTATTGTCAGGACCAATTTTGCAATTGGTTTTCCATATCGATCGTGTGAAACAACCCAGTAATAAAAATTATGAAACAGTGAGGCAGTTAGAACAGGTTTTGCATCTGGATATTATACATACTGTGTCTTGGCTCATGCACATCATGGGAATTGCTGTGATATTTGTTTCGCTGGTATTGGTTACCAACGCCATTTTGCAATCAGCAGGCAAAAGCATTATTCCAGTAATCAATATGGGCATCGGTGGCGTTTTAAAGGTTATCATCAATTTTTTCTTGGTGGGCACACCTGCTATTAATATTATTGGCGCACCGATTGGCACGAATGTCTGTTATTTTGTCATATTGGTATTAAATTTATTTGCAATTCGAAAGCACGTAAAGGTAAAGCTGCGCATCTGGCAAACATTTTGGCGACCAAGCTTGGCAGCTATTGTTATGGGCATTACGCTTTATATCAGTTATTACTCATTGGTTTTTCCAGTCACACATAACAATAATATTTCCACGATTATTGCCATTGGTGTAGGTGCAACGGTCTATTTTATCATGATGTTGATGATTGGTGGTATCAAGCGTGAGGATGTTTTGATGTTTCCTAAAGGTGATATCATGGAGAAGTATTTAGATAAGCTTCACTTACTACGATAAATGAGGGATTTACATGTCAGATAAAAAATACACCTTTGATGACCTAGTTGACATTTTAGCCAAGCTCCGAGGAGAAAATGGCTGTCCGTGGGATCGGGTACAAACGCACGAAAGCTTAAAACGATATTTTATAGAAGAAACCTATGAAGCATTAGAAGCCTTGGACAGTGGCGATAGTGGCAAATTTGCGGATGAATTGGGAGACGTATTGCTGCAAATCGTCTTCCACGCACAAATCGCAAAGGATGCAGGCACTTTTACCACCGATGACGTATTGCGCTGTATTTGTCAAAAAATGATTGACCGTCATCCGCACGTTTTTGGCAATGTGCAAGTAAATACGCCAGAACAAGTGGTGAGCAATTGGGACGAAATTAAAAAGCGTGAAAAGGGACAAAGCTCTCATGGTGAGGTGTTAGCAGACATCTCTCGCTACCTACCAAGCTTAATGCGTGCGAGCAAGGTCATCCAAAAGGAGCAAAAAACAGGCAAGCTCACAAAAGAAATAGAGCAAGTGCATAACGCTATTCAAGCACAAGCTTCAAAAGGACAAAATGTAGACATTGGCGGACTACTTTTTGAGGTTGTAAAGCTTGCGAATATAACCAACCAACATCCCGAGCTTGCGTTAACAGAATTTGTGGACAGGTATATTGAGGGCGTACGACATGCGGAAAATTAGGGTGCAAGCCATAAAAACACTTTAAATTGTGCCGAAATGCATAAATCTTGAAAATAATTTAAAAATTTAGCGTAAAAAAGAAGGATTTTTCAAATTTATAGCGAATAATAGTAATTGAGAAATTTTGCCAATGTTGGATATTTATGCGCTTTTAGGAAATACTTACTAAATAACGGATAAAATTCAAATTTGCGATTTTCATAAGAAAAATTTTAGGAGGAATGTTCAATGAATAAGGCAGAATTAATTGCAGTAGTTGCAGACAAATCAAATCTTTCCAAAAAAGACGCAGAAGCGGCTTTGAACGCTTTCGTTGAAGGCGTAGAAGAAGCATTAGCAAAGGGTGACAAAGTTCAATTGGTAGGTTTTGGTTCTTTCGAAGTAAAAGAAAGAGCAGCTCGTAAAGGCAGAAACCCACAAACAAAAGAAGAAATTACAATTGCAGCTTCCAGAGTACCTTCTTTCAAAGTAGGCAAAGCATTCAAGGACGCTATCCAAAAATAAATACTTGTGTAAACAAGTGAAAAAGAATCAAGCTTAGGCTTGGTTCTTTTTTAATATATAAGCTTTTGGTTAAAAGCAAAACCTTACTTTCTTTTTCTATCGCAAAAAGAAAGTAACAAAGAAAAATAC
>JACMMQ010000287.1 GCA_014378955.1 Clostridia bacterium | reverse complement strand
AACATCATGCTGGTAGATACGGTTGGTTTTATTCGTAAGCTACCCCATCATTTGATCAATGCGTTTAAATCTACCTTGCAAGAAACAATGAATGCAGATGTTATTTTGCACGTTGTGGACGCCTCACATGCTGAAATGGATACGCAAATGGCAGTGGTGCATCAGCTTATCACAGAATTGGGCGGACAGCAAAAACCCATTTTAACGGTGTACAATAAAATAGACAAAAAACCAGCAGATCGGGTGCTATCCAATTCGGTATATGGCGGTGAAAGTGTTGAGATATCCGCTTTGAGCGGACAAGGGATAGAAGCATTGCTCGCGCTTGTTGGTAAAATATTATTTAGCCAAAAGTCAAGGCTTAAATTACTCATTCCGTACGACCAAGGTAGCATGCTCGCAGTCATTCATGAACGTGCTGAGGTGCTATCTGAGCAATATTTGGCAGAGGGAATTGAAATTAATTTAATTTGTGAGCAACAATATGTTGCTAAATATGCACCATTTGTGGTATAAATTGATTAGGGGATTGTTAGAAAATGGCATTCACGACCTATAAAACCGTGTTAAAAGAGGTTACTGCCCAAATTATAGAGAAAAAGTCACGCTTTATTGCAACCGTTTTACCCATTAAAAACGAGCAACAGGCGATTGATTATATACAAAAAATCAAAACAAGGCATTGGGATGCCTCACACAATGTGTATGCCTATAAGCTGGGCGAACATCAATTGATGCGTTATAGCGATGATGGTGAACCGAGTGGTACAGCGGGCATACCTGTGCTAGAAATCATTAAAAAAGAAGGCTTGACCGATGTTTTGGTCGTGGTCACACGTTATTTTGGTGGCACCTTATTAGGGGCAGGTGGCTTGGTGCGGGCGTATGGCAAAAGTGCCAAGGAGGGCCTGCATGCGGCTGGGATGATTACCATGCGACTGTGCGAGGTCATTGCACTTCAAATGGCATACACCTTATTAGGCAAGGTGCAAAGTGAGATATTGGCACACAAGCATTATGTACAGGATATTTTATACACGGATGATGTGGAAATGACAGTGCTGTGCCAAACAGAGCATGTGCAAGCCTTACAAAAACAATTGGTTGAATGTACCAATGGGCGTATCACATGGACGAAGCGTGGCAACCAATGGATTGCAGTAGATGAACATGAAAAACTAATTTTTATAAAGGAGTGACAATTTATGTCAATAGCAAGCGTAGTACATTTAACAAAAGGTGATTTTGATAAAACCGTGCAAGACAACAATGTAGTGTTGGTAGATTTTTGGGCGCCATGGTGTGGTCCTTGTCGTATGGTAGGGCCTGTGATGGACGATTTGGCACAAAAGTATGAGGGCAAAGCGGTCATCGCCAAGGTGAATATAGATGAGCAGGGCGAATTGGCAGCAAAGTTTGGCGTGCAAAGCATTCCAACCGTTCTACTGTTTAAGGATGGCAAGCTGTCGTCCAACGAAGTGGGCGCAAAGTCGTTTGATGCATATGTAGCAATGATTGACAAAAATATATAGAAAAATTGATTAAAGGGGTAAATGTGATGTCAAATAGTAAATTTCGTTCCGCCTTATTTGGTTACAACAAAAAGGATATTTTCACCTACATTGAAGAATTAACACAGTTGTTTGAATCCACAATCAAGGAAAAGGATACAAAGCTAACCGCACTGACCAATGAAAATGCGCAGCTAAAAGCAAAATTGTCAGACGCTCAAGCAGACAGCAAAATGATTGATGATGCCAAACGGCACATGGGTGAAGCCATTATCAAGGCTGAACAACAAAGCAGAAGAATTATTGAGGAAGCACATATTTTATTTGATACAAAGCGTGAGAACATTGAGCGTCAGGTAGAAGAGCGAAAATTAGAATTGGCACAGGCGAAAAAGGAGTTAGCAGCATTCAGAGCATCCACCTTAGAGGTGATGCATTTGGTGTCTGAAAAATTGATTACGCTAATCGATCAAGAGGATGCCAAGGCTGCCCCATCCAATATGGAGGCGCAAGCATATCCAACAGAAGCGCAAGCCCCTATCGATACACCAGATAAAACCTATGCGCCATACACACCGCCTGCGGATGTGGAAAACGAGCGTCCACGACAGTCGTTTAACTTCTTTGAGGATGATGAAGAGGAAACGGTGGATGAAATGTTTGATATGGAAGAAAAGGTGGCAGTGAATGATAGCAGTCGTGGCATTTATATTTTGAAGGACTAATATGCAAGCGGGAGAATTATTTTCCCGCATTTT
>JACMMQ010000286.1 GCA_014378955.1 Clostridia bacterium | reverse complement strand
TCTGTCTTCATTAAACGTAACTTTTGCCATATCCTTACCCCCTTTGATTAACCTTATTCATTGTCTTTCCACGGAAAATGCAATTGCAAATCCAATGAAAATGTTTTATGTTTTATTGCTATTGGTAGCTGTGAAATAATTTCGTTCTTACCTGCTAAAAAAGCGATGGGGAGCTTTGTTTGTTCGCTAATTTTTTCTAATATCGCTTGCGCTTCTAATAAAAGCTCTACCGTTGAATATTGCGCCAAATGCGTGTTGTTAATAAGCTGTGTGACCTTCAATCGTGAGGTGGTTTCAATATTTCGTAGAAGTTCAATGGTGTTGTCCACCCCATCAGTGAACGGCCTCTTGGCATTGTACACAAAAAACAATTCATATGGCTCTTTTTTGAAAAATTGTAAATATCGTCCTAACGCCATCGCACCATTTTCATCACCGCCAACGTCAATCACGACGCCATACGACTGCTCATGAAACACTGATAGTATTTCCGATGGCACAGCAGGAATGTCAATGTTGGTGTTCGCATACTGTGAAGCAATAACCTTCACGCCAGCATTTTCTAGGCTTTCCACTGCATCCTTGGTGCGAAAATATGGGTTCACGATATCTAAATCAACAATGACCACTTGGTCATATTGTTTTTTCATTTGTAAGGCAAAATTGATTGCCACCTCTGTTTTGCCACTGCCAAAATGGCCTGTAAATATATTCATTCTATTCATTTGTTCTCCTTATACACGGCCTTTTTTTCGCTCATCTGCCAAAGCCAAAAGCTCTTCGGCGTGCGAAAGGGTGAGTGCGGTCATTTGTGCGCCACCAATCATGCGTGCCACCTCTTCGATGCGCCGCTCGCTGTCGAGCGCATGTACCTTTGTTTTGGTATGTGCTTGCTCCACGGTTTTTTCAATCAAGTAATGTGTGTCTGCCATTGCGGCGATTTGTGGGAGATGGGTGATGCAAAGCACTTGTTTTTTGCATGCCAATTTCGAAAGCTTTTCGCCCACACGTTGTGCCGCTCGACCACTCACCCCTGTGTCAATTTCGTCAAAAATCAGTGTGCCGATATGGTCTGCTAAGATGGTTTTTAATGCAAGCATAATACGGGACAGCTCGCCACCTGAAGCGATTTTCGCCATCGGCTTCATTGGCTCGCCCACATTGGTGGATATTAAAAAGGAGACGTTATCAGCACCATCTTGCTTAAACTCAATTGAGTGTTCAACGGCGACCGCAAACTGAACACTGCCCATGTCCAAATCACGCAATTCATTGAGTACTGATTTTTCGAGTTGTTTAGCGGCATTTAATCTTGCTTGAAACAATGCATCCGCCTTTTTTGTGCAATCCAATTGTTGTTTGGCTAATGTCTGTTGCAATGCTTGGATTTTTTGCTCACTGTTTACCAAAGCATCCAGCTCTTGTGCTATATCGTCCGCATTCGTGAGAATATCTTCCACCGTTGCGCCGTATTTTCGTTTTAATTTATAAATCAGGTCTAAGCGATGCTCGATTTCATCCAGCATATCGGGGTTGAATTCTAAGCTTTCCATATAATTGCGTAAAGTGTGTAGCTTTTCCTCAATGATATACCCAGCTTCTGCGATGCCCTCGGCGATTGTGCCAAGCTGTTTGTCATAGCGTGCTACCTCGTGCATAAGCCGCTCCGCTTGGGTAATCATGCTGTACGCACTCATGCCCTCATTGCCCTCAAATAACAATTCATACGCTTGGCTGGTCGCTTGTAACAGTTTTTCGCCGTTTTGGAGCATCATCCTTTTTTCGATCAATGCCTCGTCCTCACCTATTGTGAGGTCGGCGTTTTGTATTTCCTCCAATTGGTATTGCAAAAGGTCTATGCGCTTTTCTCGCTCTGTATCATCGCCAAACATGCTCTTGAGCGTTTTTTGTGTAGCTTTTATCGCATGGTGGGCTTGTCTGTAGGCAGCTATTGCCTCTAAAATAACCTTACCCCCAAAGCTATCTAAAAAGCCGATGTGCTTTTCGTCAGACAAAAGTGCTTGGCTGTCGTGCTGACCGTGGATGTTGACAATGTTTTTCGCCAGCTCTTTTAACGCTTGTGCGGTCACCATTCTGCCGTTCACCCTTGAGGTACTTTTGCCATTTGCGTTCATTTCACGCACAATCAAAAGTGCCCCTTCATCCATTGGTGGCATGCCATTTTCTTGCAAAAAATCATCCAATATGCCATCCTCAATATAAAAAAGTGCTTCTACCAACGCACTGTCCTGTCCTGAGCGCACCAGCTCCTTTGAGG
This sequence comes from Clostridia bacterium, assembly GCA_014378955.1. GTDB lineage: Bacteria > Bacillota > Clostridia > SK-Y3 > JACMMQ01 > JACMMQ01. Next base: position 4,832 of record JACMMQ010000286.1, on the reverse strand, counting down.
TTCTTTCGCCCAAAATCATGTTGATTGCATCAATGATAATGGATTTTCCTGCGCCCGTTTCGCCCGTCAAAATATTCAAGCCCTCGTTAAAATCAATTTGGGCTTGCTCTATAATGGCTATATTGTGAATGGTTAAGGATTGGAGCATAGGTTATTCCCCCAAAATGTTCAATAATTTATAAAAACTTTCGTAGCTTTTGTGCCAATGCTTGTGCAATTTGCTCGCTCTTCGTCGCAATCATGATGGTGTCATCCCCTGCAATGGTGCCGACAATTTCTTGCCATCCCAAGTCGTCAACCGCTGCCGCAACCGCTTGAGCCATGCCTGTTAGGGTCTTGATGACTACCAAATTCATCGCCAGCTCAATGTGTGTTGTGCCTTGCGTGAATACACCTTGCATGCGTCCTGCGTGTGGCTTTTCATTGCCCCCATTGACCGCATATTTGTAATGGTCGTCCGCTAAGCCAACCTTAATCAGCCTGAGTTCCTTGATATCACGTGAAACGGTCGCTTGCGTGGTTTCAAAGCCACATTCCTTGAGCTTGTCCGCCAATTCCTCTTGCGTTTCAATGGCGTGCTTTTCAATCAATTCTAATATTTTTGCGTGCCGCATATGCTTCATGTTTATCAGCCCTTACTTTTTATTTTGTTACGCAAAATCGTATAAAAATCATATGGATAAATACGCACCAAATGGGTAACCTCTGGCGATTTTTGCACCTTTACAATATCATCTGCTTGAATGTGAAAGCCCAGCTGACCATCCACCGTTAACATGGCATCGTGATAACTGCCTTCAATAATCACCGAAATGGCTTCTTGCGGTGGTAATACCATCGCCCGTGCGTGCAACGAATGCGGACAAATGGGCGTCACTAAAATCAGTTGCATGGATGGGTCAACAATCGGCCCGCCTGCAGATAATGAATAAGCGGTTGAGCCTGTGGGTGTAGACACCAACAAGCCATCAGCGGCGTAATCATCTACAAACTTGTCACCGATTGCAATGCGAAAATTCACGATGCGTGACAACGCCCCACGAGATACGCCTATGTCATTGAGTGCCGTATAGCTTTGGATGCATTTGCCCTCACGGATTAGCTCGGCTTTCAACATCATACGTGGTTCTAGTGTAAAATCGCCGCTAATGAGCTTCTCTATTGCTGCATCGATTTCCGTGGTTTCAATCTCTGTCATAAACCCTAGATTGCCTAAATTGACCCCCAAAATAGGTGTGCCGAATGCTGCCGCATCACGTGCCACCCCAAGCAACGTACCATCGCCACCCAACGAAATCACCGCAGTCAAATCGTCAAATAGCTTGTCGCTCGCAAGCTGTGGCATGCGAATACTGTCCGCAATTTCTTGGTCAATGCGTACCTGCACCCCGTGTGCCATCAGCTTTTGTATTAAAAGCTTAGTTGTATCATATTGATGGTCTTTTTTGTGATTGGCAATAATCGAAACAGAAATCATAATTTCTCCTCGTGCGATGCTTGCACCAACGTTTTTATTTGTTGTTCTGAAAACTCACATGCCGTCTTTTCACCATTTTGCAAGCAAATGAGGTATTCAATATTGCCCTCAGGGCCTTTGATGGGCGAATAATCTACCCCTAAAATGTCAAAGCCTTGTGTTTTCACAAAATTGACAATAGTAGAAATGACCTCAAAATGCACTTGCGGGTCACGCACCACACCTTTTTTGCCAACCTTTTCACGCCCTGCTTCAAATTGTGGCTTGATTAAGCACACCATTTGTGCCGATAGCTTTAAAAATGCTTTTGCAGCAGGCAGCACCAATCTAAGTGAAATAAACGATACATCCACTGAAGCGAAATCCAACAAATCCGGGACTAATTCTTGCGACAAATAGCGAATGTTCGTGCGTTCAATATTCACCACACGTGGGTCTTGTCGAAGTTGCCACGCCAATTGTCCATACCCTACGTCCACCGCATACACCTTTTGCGCCCCATTTTGGAGCATGCAATCGGTAAAGCCGCCTGTGGATGCACCGATGTCCATGGCAATTTTATCAGTAAGCGTAATGGGAAATATTTTAAGTGCTTTTTCAAGCTTTAAGCCGCCACGGCTGACATATTTAAGCGGGTTGCCTCGCACCTCAATATCAAAGGTGTTATCAATGGTTTCGCCACATTTGTCAATCTTTTGTTGTTTGACAAACACGATTCCTGCCATAATCAACGCTTTTGCTTTTTCACGTGAGGGTGCTAGACCTCGATCAACCATCAATGTATCAATTCTTTCTTTCAATCGGTTGCAACTCCTCTAATATGTCGCTCGCTAAGCTTTCTGGATCTAGGCGGTAAAGCTTGTATAATGTGTCTACATTGCCATGCTGTATAAATGTGGTTGGAAAACCCTTGGCAATGAATTTTATATGTTGTAGTCGATGCTTTAAAATAAGGGATGCAACATTGGTCGCCAAGCCACCATCAATGACATTGTCCTCTATTGAAATGACCGTTTTGGTTTTTGTGATTGCATTTAAAAGTAGCTTTTCGTCCATCGGCTTTAAAAACCGTGCATTGACAACTTGAACACTAATGCCATGTTTTTTAAGGTTTTCAGCCGCCGTGCAAGCAAATGCCACCATGCTCCCAATCGCTATCAGCGTCACATCACTGCCCTCGGTCACCGTGTAGCCTTCGCCCAAGCGTATGGGGGTTTGTGCAAACGGAATGCTCCTACGCTCAATGCCTCTTGGATAGCGAATTGCCACTGGTCCTTTGTGTTCTGTCAATGCGTATGTAAGCATGTTGGTTAATTCAGTATAACACGCTGGTGCCATAATGGTCAAATTCGGGATGTGATTTAAAAAGGACAAATCAAATATCCCTTGGTGCGTTTCGCCATCCTGTCCCACGATGCCTGCTCGGTCAATCGCAAACACCACATTGGCGTTGGTCAGCGCTACGTCATGGATAATTTGGTCATACGCTCGCTGTAAAAATGATGAGTACACCGCAAAAACGGGTTTAAAGCCACCTTGTGCCAACCCTGCGGAAAAGGTCACGGCGTGCTGCTCTGCAATCCCCACATCAAAAAAACGTGTTGGGAACTGCTCGGCATATGCGCGAAGTCCTGTGCCATCCACCATTGCAGCGGATATGGCAATAATTTTTTCATCTTGTTTGGCTAATTTTAAAAGTGTTTGCCCAAAAACCGCCGAATAGTCACAGCTTCCCTTAACAGCACACGTTTCACCTGTATCAATATCAAATTTCGAAATACCATGGAAAATATCTGGGTCTTGCTCGGCAAATGAATAGCCCTTGCCCTTTTTGGTGATCAAATGCACCAATACAGGCCCTTTAAACGATTTTGCAATGCGAAAAATATTGACCAACGTGCGTATATCATGCCCATCATAAGGCCCCATATAACGAACACCCAATTCATCAAAAATCGTTTCAGGAAACATGATATATTTGATGGTATTTTTCATGCGAAATGCCGCAAGCGCCAGCCAATGCCCAATGAACGGAATGTTATTCAACACCTTATCGGTGGTTTGCTTGACCCAAAAATACCAATTACCTGTCCGAATATGATCTAAATAAGTGGACATGCCCCCCACGTTTTTCCCGATGGACATCGCATTATCATTCAAAATAATCATAAAATTGGATTTTTCAGTACGCCCTGCATCGTTGAGTGCTTCAAAAGCCATACCGCCTGTCATTGCGCCATCGCCGATTACTGCCACCACTGCATGCTCTTGTCTTGATAAATCACGTGCCTTTGCAAGTCCTAGCGCTACGGATATAGAGGTACTGCTGTGTCCTGTGTCAATAATGTCATGCACGCTTTCTGAGCATTTTGGAAAGCCACTCAATCCATTAAACATACGAAGCGTATGAAAAAGGTCTTTTCGACCGGTTAATATTTTATGCACATACGCTTGATGTCCAACATCCCAAACAATTTTATCTGTGGGTGAATTCAATACATAATGCATGGCTATGGTTAATTCTACAACGCCCAAATTGGATGCCAAATGCCCCCCAGTTTGCGATACACTCTCGACCAGAAAGGCTCGTATTTCCTGTGCTAATTGTGCTAATTGTATATAGTTTAGCTTTTTTAAATCATCTGGTGCATGCACACCATTGATCAATTCGTCCATTTTGGTTACCTTCTTTTTTTTGTTTTATGGAAGGAAAATATTTCCTTGAGCCAGGTGATGAGTAATGCCACACGGAAAACAATCTGGTTTGCATTACCCATGGCATACGTCTTTCCAAGTGATTTTCCCCCTACGGTTAAGGATGCAACCATCCCTGTAATGACAAGCCCCATGACTAAGTCACTGAAGCTATGATAATTGAGTGCAATTTGTGCAGCTATTACGGCGGCAGTCGCACCACTTAATATGCCTGTAATATCGCCAATGACGTCTGCACAAAAATTAGCTACCTTTTCAGCATTGCGAATCATCGCAATCGCTTGTAAAGCGCCACGTGTCCTTCTTGCAGCCAACGAATGAAAGGGTGCTTCCTTCGCCGCCGTGACCGCTACGCCAATGATATCAAAAAAAATCCCAATGAGAATAATAAAAATCAGCACAAAAAAAGCTTGGCTGACTCGCACATTCTCCATCAAGATAGAGGTTGAAAAATCCATGGTGACAGACAAAATAAACGTCCAAATCACGATGATAATGAGCCATTTGAAGTTAAAGCGTTTATGTCCACCATTCGTATTTCTTAAATGAAATTTTTTATGACTTTTTGGTTGTTGCAATATAATTCTCCTATGTGGGAACATTAAAGTTTTACTCAATTTTTTTCAAAAAATTGCCAGGG
>JACMMQ010000285.1 GCA_014378955.1 Clostridia bacterium | reverse complement strand
TGGCAATTTTTTGAAAAAAATTGATTAAAACTTTATTAAAATCCCAATTAAAGTTTTTTGCCCCCTTTTTTTCAAAAAAGGTTTGCAGGCATAGCCTGCATGGGTGTGGGCAGCGCCCACTTCGTCCTATATCGTAACCTTTTTTTCAACCAGCACAGGGTATTCTGGCACGCCGATCAATCGTTTATCTTCGGTAATATGAACCAGTTTATCCAAAATGACGTTTTCTAATACGACATTTTCTTCAATCACACATTTTTCCATGATGATGCAATTCTTGATGCGGGCGCCTTTTTTAATGGTAACACCTCGGGAGATGATGCTATCTTCTATTTCGCCATCAATCACACAGCCATCAGAAATGAGCGCGTTTTTCGTTTGCGCATGCATTAAGTATTTCGTAGGGGCACTGTCCTTGATTTTGGTGTAAATGCGACCAGGTTCAAAAAACAGCTCTTTCCAAACAGTTGGCTTCAAAAGTGCCATGTTGTGTGAAAAGTAACCTTGTAAGGAGTTTATGCGAGCGACATAGCCTTCGTGCTTGTAACCATAAATGTTCAAGGTGGTTGCATACTTTACTAATAAATCTCGTACAAAATCATATTCGCCACGGGCGACACACGTTTCAACAGTGGTGACGAGCAGGTCTTTTTTAATAATGTACATTTCCATCGATACATGGTTGCTTTTAATAGAAACAGGCACCGCCTCAATGGCAGTCACCTTGCCCTTTTTATCCAACTCTAGCACGGCGTAGTGGTTGGCATCAACATCTTTCACGGGGTTATTATAAATCACCGTAATGTCAGCACCAGTTGCGATGTGCTGTTCAAACGCCTTGGTATAGTCCATATTGCAAATGACATTGGTGCCCGTAATGATGGCATATTCCCGACGACTTTTTCTTAAATACTCGAAGTTATTGTAAAAGTTTTCAAGCGTCCCACGTGAAAAGTTGGTGTGGTCGTTCATCGAATACGGCAATATGTACAAGCCATCTCGTTTACGTGCCAAACCCCACTCCTTGCCAGCACGCAAATGATCCATCAAAGAGCCATAGCGTGATTGCACCAAAATGCCAACATTTTGAACGCCAGAATTCACTAAATTTGAAAGCGGAAAATCAATCATACGATATTTTCCGCCTGTGGGTACTGAAGCTAACGACCGATTTTTAGTGATTTCTTTGAAAAAATCATCCTTTTGTGTATTATTAATGATGCCAATCGCATTGATAATCATCTTTTCACCTCTTAAGAAACGTTATACGAAATAGGTGAATTCTCACCATTTTCGATATTGATAACGGAATTTTTCTCTATTTTAGAATTTTTGGGTATCATGATATTTTCACCGATAACGGTAATTTCAGGCGTGCCCTCTTGATCGTGTCCCGAACCGATTACACAGCCATCTGAGATGATTGTTTCCTCACCGATGATGGTGTTTTCAATGTACGCATTTTTGCCAATCTTTACATTGGGCATGATAATAGAGTTTTTCACGATAGCGCCCTCTGCCACATAAACGCCACGGAATAGCACTGTTTTCTCAACCTGTCCGTATACCTGACACCCTTCACTGATCATTGCAGATTTTATCGTTGCATTGGGGGCAATATATTGTGGTGGTTCGGTTGGATTATAAGAATAGATGCGCCAATCATCATCAAACAAATCAAGCTCGGGCTTTTCAGCCAATAAATCCATGTTCGCTTCCCACAAGCTCTCAATGGTGCCAACATCCTTCCAATAGCCTTGGAAAGGGTAAGCAAACATTTTAAGCTGATTGTTAAGCATTTTAGGAATAATATCCTTACCAAAATCATTGGTGGAGGTAGGTTCATGCTCATCCTCAATCAAATATTTGCGCAGCACAGGCCAGCTAAAGATGTAAACCCCCATGGAAGCCAAGTTGCTCTTGGGCATTTTGGGTTTTTCTTCAAAGCTTTTTACACGCATATCAGGGGCGGTGTTCATAATGCCAAAGCGACTTGCTTCATCCCATGACACTTCCAAGACGGAAATCGAAACATCCGCTTGCTTTTGCTTGTGAAATTCAAGCATTTCATGATAATCCATCTTATAAATGTGGTCACCTGATAATACAACCACATACGCCGGGTCATAACTATCAATAAAGCCAATGTTTTGATAAATGGCATTTGCCGTACCAGAGTACCAAGAAGAATTCTTTTGTTTTTGATAAGGGGGGAGAACAGCCACACCACCATCCTTTTGATCCAAATCCCATGGGCTACCAATGCCAATATAGGAATTTAAAATTAAAGGCCGATACTGTGTCAACACACCAACCACATCGATGTTTGAATTGGCACAATTGCTCAGAGGAAAATCGATGATACGATACTTGCCTCCAAACGGTACAGCAGGCTTCGCCAAGTTCTTTGTAAGAACCCCTAAGCGACTGCCTTGACCTCCTGCTAAAATCATTGCAATGCATTCTTTACTTTGCATGTAAAATCCTCCCTTATGTATATAAAAATAAAATGGAATTGTCAAATCGTACTAAATAAATGCAAACCTCAATGCGTAAGGGATGAAAAAGGTTGCAAAAACCAAGGTGACACATCATACGCCTACAATAAAACAGTATATGATTTTGTGAAAAAAATATGCCTATAAAATGCAATGCCAATATTTGGTGCGCTAATTATAGTTCATTATACATGTTTTTCGTATGAACAACAACCATTTTGTGAAATTTTATCTAAATTTTACACACCCATCGTTGCAATTTTTAGGAAAAAGGCTTAATTAGAATTTCTTTTTGATTTAGATAGTTTAGCGCCCCTGCATCGGTGGTGAAATCAAATTTCAGCTTGTAAGCAAATAGCATTTGATGATGTTTAAATTGTGCCTTGTTCAACGCCAAATCACCATATTTAGGGTCACCTATTAAAGGGTGTCCAAGTGAGGCGAAGTGTGCACGTATTTGATGGGAACGCCCTGTAATCAGTTCGACCTCAACGGTGCTGTTGCCGTCATGCTCGGACAATACCTGATAGCGTGTAATGATTTCCTTATCACCGTGCTGCGTATCCACCTTTACCTGATTGTTTTGTTCATCCTTTGTTATAAATGCAGTGAGTAGTGCTTGTTTTTGTTCGAAAATTCCTTTTGCAACGCAAATGTAAAATTTACGTACCTGCTTTAGCTTGATTTTCTCATTGAGGATACGCAAGGCGGCAGCATTTTTAGCAGCAATCACCAATCCACCCGTGTTGCGGTCTAGGCGGTTGCAAAGTGCGGGCGAGAACGTATAGGATGCTTGTATCTGGGCATCTTGTGATAAATACAGCTTGACCAAGTCAATCAAGGTACCGGTGGTCATTTTTTCATCGGGGTGTGAGGACAACCCGACAGGCTTATTGACCACCAAAACGTTATCATCCTCAAAAACAACCTCTAAATTAACCTTTGCAGGTTTTGCGGATGGAGCAACGGCTGGCGCCTCAATGGTTGGCTCGAAAAACTCATCATTGATGTACAGCTCTAAATGGTCGTTTTCCGCCAGCATGTAGTTGTTTTCGGTCTTTTTACCATTGACCTTAACCCGTTTCTTCCTAATATACTTATAAATAAGGGATAGGGGCATGCTCTTTAAATATTTTTGTAAAAATTTATCGATGCGCTGCCCCGCATCATTTTTCGTAATGGTAAGTGCTTTCATAACGATCTCCTTCGAGTACTTCATATGCCCAAATAAACCAATCAGAACGGCAGTGAAGTTAAATTATACCTCTATCATATCGTACTTTTTGTAAAAAAACAAAGAAAAGAAAATATTTTTAAATTTTTTTAAAAAAAGCTTGATATATTGTTTAAGATAGTATATTATATAAGGGCTGTGGCATGACATACGATGAAGCAGGAGGTTGCCGAACATATGAGTCGGGTTAATTTCTGCTGAGAATGTCCGATTCAAGAAACCGGGCGACAGAGTCACTACAACGCAACTAAAATGGAGATGTGTTCCTGTGTACATCGAAGTGGCAGTGCGTATTGTGCTGTGCTCATTGCTAAAACCCTTGGATACCCCAGAATAGTGTTAAGCTATCTGGTTTTTTTATGGGTAAGGCATGATACACACGGCACAGTGTTAGGTTTATTTTAACCGCTGTCGTGCTTACCACAATTTACACGAAGAAGGAGGGAAATGTATGGCAGCAAAACAAAAAATTCGAATTCGATTAAAAGCGTATGATCACATGTTATTAGATCAATCCGCTGAAAAAATCGTGGAAACAGCAAAAAGATCAGGTGCACAAGTGTCGGGGCCTATTCCATTGCCAACACAAAAGGAAATTATCACCATCTTAAGAGCGGTCCACAAGTATAAAGATGCACGTGAGCAGTTTGAAATCAGAACTCATAAAAGATTGATAGACATTTTATCGCCTTCACAAGCGACTGTAACAACGCTCATGAACTTAGATTTACCAGCGGGCGTTGACATAGACATAAAGCTTTAAAATTTAAATTGTAGCAATGTGTTGGTATTAACTGACATTCACAGGTCATGTTCGTATGCAAATATGAACCAATAACCAATAGGAGGTGCCGATGATGAAAAAGGCGATTTTAGGAAGAAAAGTAGGGATGACGCAAATCTTTGATGTTGATGGAAGAATGATTCCAGTGACGGTCATTGAAGCGGGTCCATGTACCGTCATTCAAAAGAAAACAACTGAAAATGACGGATACAATGCAGTACAGGTCGGTTTTGTAGACAAAAAGGATATTTTAGTCAACAAGCCAACAAAAGGACATTACGACAAAGCGAAGGTTAGCTACAAGCGCTATTTAAGAGAGCTTAAGCTTGAAAACGCAGCGGAGTTGAATGTTGGCGATGTGATTGCGGCAGATGTTTTTGCAGCTGGCGATCGCATTGATGTAACTGGCACAAGCAAGGGTAAGGGCTTTACAGGACCTATCAAAAGATGGAATAACAGTCGTGGACCAATGTCTCACGGATCTGGATACCATAGAGGGACAGGTTCCTTGGGTGCATGTAGCTCACCTTCACGCGTTATGAAGGGTAGACCAATGGCTGGACACATGGGCGTTGAACGTGTGACTGTGCAAAACCTAGACGTTGTGAGAGTAGACATTGAAAAAAACGTGATTTTGGTAAAAGGTGCAGTACCTGGACCAAAGGGCGGTTTAGTAATTATTAAAAATACGGTTAAAGCATAATAAGGTCACGAGAAAGGAGGAATTTTGAGATGCCTAAGGTAGCAGTATATGATATAAACGGAAGTCAGATAGATACATTGGAATTAAACGAAGACATTTTTGGTGCACAAGTCAACAAAATCGTTCTTCACCAAGTGGTTGTGAATTACCTTGCCAATCAAAGACAAGGTACACAGAGCACAAAAACCCGTACAGAAGTACGAGGCGGCGGTGCAAAGCCATGGAGACAAAAGGGTACAGGTCGTGCAAGACAAGGGAGCATACGTGCACCACAATGGATCAAGGGTGGTATAGCGCTCGGACCTAAGCCAAGAGATTATCGCTATTCATTGAATAAAAAGCTAAAAAGAGTTGCTTTGAAATCAGCTTTGAGTGCAAAGGTAGCAGAAAATGAAATTTTCGTATTAGACAGCTTCAATTTAGAGGCAATCAAGACCAAGGAAGTTTTAAAGGTTTTGACCAATTTGAATATAGCAGGCAAAGCGTTGATTGTTACAGCGGATTATAATGAAAATGTTATCAAATCTGCGAATAACATCACTGGCATCACCACCACAATGGTGAGCGGTTTAAACGTGTATGACATCTTAAACCACAATACTTTCATCATTACGAAGGACGCAATAGCAAAAATCGAGGAGGTGTATGCACAATGAAAAATGCCTATGATATTATCAAAAGACCCGTCATTTCAGAGCACAGCATGGATCAAATTGCGCAAAGAAAATACACCTTTGAAGTCGCGTTAGATGCAAACAAGATTGAAATCAAGCAAGCACTCGAAGCAGTTTTCGGTGTGAAGATTGAAAGAGTCAACACCATGCGTGTGTTGGGCAAAATTAAGAAAATGGGTGCTCATTCTGGTAAAAGACCAGATTGGAAAAAAGCCATTGTTAAGCTAACAGCTGACAGCAAAACCATCGAAATATTCGAGGGTATGTCCTAATTAGATAGATTGGAGTGAGACGGATGCCGATAAAAAAATATAATCCTACTTCTCCGGCACGAAGATTCATGACTGTTTCGACCTATGAAGAAATAACAAAGGTTGATCCGGAAAAGAGCTTACTAGAACCGTTAAAGAAAAATGCCGGTAGAAACTCATATGGGAGAATTACCGTTCGTCACAGAGGCGGCGGTAACAAAAAGCATTATAGAATAATTGATTTTAAAAGAGATAAAGATGGTATCAATGCTGAAGTAATGAGCATCGAGTACGATCCAAACAGAAGCGCTAACATCGCATTGCTTCAATATGAAGATGGCGAAAAAAGATACATTTTAGCACCCCATAGCTTAAAGGTTGGCACGATTATCATTTCTGGTACGGGCGCTGACATT
>JACMMQ010000035.1 GCA_014378955.1 Clostridia bacterium | reverse complement strand
GAAAAATCATCATATTATTTTGTTCGGTCATTGCCTTGAAATGATGTAAGGTAAGCTTATACAATTCAGGATGGTTTAATAAAAATTCTTGTTCTAATCCATACACCAAATAATCATTATATCCATCTTCAAAACGTATTTCCATACCCAAAAAAACAGCTAATCCAATGCGGTCGCCCTCTGTTTTGGCGACGTTATACCCACGTAAAAACCGTTCTACCTTTTGCGTCCAAGGGATATCACCCAAACGATTAAAAAATCCATCATAATAATGGTCTGTTATCACCAAGCCATCATACCCTTGTTCCTTATATGATTTAACAATCTGTTCGGCAGGGATATTGCCACACGGACTTGATTGTGATGTATGAATATGCATATCCATTTTAAACATAGTATTACCTCCGCTTAAAAATTTCATTTGTTAGCATTGTAGCACAAAACCCACTATTTGTAAATTGAACATTTTCAAAAAAGGTTGATTTTATGGGTCATTATCTATATAATGTTTTTTGTTTGACAAAACAACCGAGATTTGGAGCGATTTGATGAAGTTAAAAGTTACCCTATTGATTATATTTACAGTTGTCGCCTTACTCTATTATGTATTGCCTCACCCTTCACTGCCCACCTCTTCTACCATTACGATGTTTCAAAAGGGCATGAAAAATGCTGAGGTTTTGAATTTGCAGCATGAGCTTTCTACACTCAAATGCTTTGAGGGCACATTTACTGGCATATATGATACTAATACCGTCGATGCGGTTAAAAATTTTCAAACACAAAATAAGTTGCCGATAGATGGTGTTGTGGATATTCACACCTTTAATCTAATTGCTGATAAAATTATCACCCTCAAGAAAGTAGTGGTCATGATCGACCCAGGTCACGGTGGTGCAGATGGTGGCACTGTAAGTGGCAACGCAATAGAAAAAGAAATTACTCTGGGCATTTCTTTGAAATTAAAAAAACTTGTTGAAGCTTTAGGCTATAACGCTCAAATGACACGTGAAACGGATATATCGCTTACCTCTTTAACCCAACCAAATGGCATTTCAACTTGGGAAACGAGGGACTTAAAAGCAAGGGCTAGCATCATCAATAAAAGCAAAGCCAGGGTTTTTCTGAGCATTCACGTCAATAGCTTTCCAGAAGCAACTGCTATCAATGGTGCTTCATTGTACTATTCTGATGTCTATCCGCAATCAAAGGGCTTAGCGAAAGCGATACAGACGTCACTCAATAACATCACCTCCGAGGGCTTTGTGAGACAAGCACGTGAAAGCAGCAAGGTTGGGTTTTTATTATTACGCCGTGCAACGGTGCCAGGTGTTTTGATTGAAACGGGGTTTTTGAGCAACCAACAGGAACGAGATTTACTCATGACCGAAGCTTTTCGAGATAAAACGGCGAAGGCGATTTTAGATGGTTTGCTTGCAAGTAAAATATTAGAGAATTAGGGGTGGCTATTGATGCGTAAGCTTCACCGTTATACCATTACAAGTATTTTATTGATTGTACTTTCCATGCTTTTTTATCTTTTCCAAATTTTTTATTTCAGGCGTACTGCCGATACATTTTTCTACATGATACAGGATTTTGCCTTTATACCCATTCAAATATTGATTGTCACCATCATCGTAAACGAACTACTGTTATGGAGTGAAAAACAACAAACACGCAAAAAAATATACATGGTCATTGAGCTGTTTTTCTCAGCGTTTGGCACCCAAATGATGAGGCATATATTCACGCTTGATGGTCATTTTGAAAAGCTTAAAAAAGAATTTGACTTAAAGCACGAATTAACAAATGAAACGTTTGCAAATGCGATGCGTGCTGCCAAGCATTTCGCATTTGGTCTTACCTTTGATGTGGAAAAGATGCAGCTACTTCAAACCTTTTTAACCACACACCGCACCTTTTTCCTAGCCATGCTAGGCAATCCCAATTTGCAAGAGCACACGACGTTCTCTGACCTTTTGCTTGCTATTTCGCACTTGACAGAGGAGTTAACGTTTAGACAATCGTTAACTAATTTGCCAAAAGCTGATCAAGACCATTTGCTATTAGACATTGAACGTGTGTATCGCCGTGTATTGGTTGAATGGCTTTTGTATGTCAAGCATT
>JACMMQ010000284.1 GCA_014378955.1 Clostridia bacterium | reverse complement strand
ACGGCGACGCGGGCAGCCTGGAGAATGCCTGCCTTGCTTTGTCAATGGTTGAATTGTCAAGCTTCATTTCATATTGATTGTATTGTAACGCTTCAAATACATTTTCCAAGGTTGTCTTTTTCATGTTTGGACAAATTAACCCTGACGAAAGCATATATAATTTTTTGAGTGGATTTCTTTTTTGTATTTCATGCAATACGCCCATTTCGGTGCCAATGATGAAGGTTTTCCCGTCCGAATGGGTCACGTAATCTATAATTTCAGCGGTACTGCCTGCAAAATCTGCCAACGCAACCACGGCTGGCTTACACTCTGGATGCACGACAAAGACCGCATCAAGCTGTGCTGCACGTGCCTTTTGCACATCCTCTATGGTAACGCGATGGTGTGTAATGCAATAGCCATCAAAAAGGATAATTTTCTTGTGCGGCACCTTGCCTGCGACATAATGTCCCAAATTTTGATCGGGTATAAAGATAATTTCGTCCTGCTCTAGGCTATTCACCACCCGAATGGCATTGGACGACGTACAGCAAATATCGCTCACTGCCTTGACACCAGCTGTGGAGTTGACATAACTCACCACTGCCGCATTGGGGTGCTTTTGACGCAAGGACAAGACGTCCTCGGCGGTCACCATGTCTGCCATCGGACAGCCTGCGTTTCGTTCAGGCAATAAAACGGTTTTTTGCGGACTTAAAATTTTTGCACTTTCTGCCATAAAGTGCACGCCACAAAACACAATCACCGCATGCGGTAATTCCTTTGCAAGCTTAGAGAGCGCAAAGGAGTCGCCCACATAATCTGCTATTTCCTGCACCTCTGGTCGTTGGTAGTAATGCGCCAAAATGACCGCATCACGTTCTATTTTTAATTTCTGAATTTCTGAGATGGTATGCAAAATTGCCACTTCCTTAATGATGTCTTTGATGTTACCCTTAATATTACTATTTTTTCGCTAAAATATCAACCATTTTGCATAAAAAAAGAGAGAGAATTAAAACTCTCTCAAAAATTGTATGCCAAACCCATTTTTCACATTGATAATCATTTCATCACTCACCAAGCGAATGCTATAAATGTCCACGCTACTCATATCCCAATACAGCTTTGTGAAGTCGTTTTCGTTTTCCACTAAATAAGGAGCCAGTATCTCCTCCTGTGCTTGTGTCAATGCCGTTAAACGCACCCGAATAAAGTGCTCCGCTATTTTCACCTGTTCTTTTTCCACGTCTAATTGTAGCTGCTCCTTGAGTGCGTCAAACAGGGCGGCATTGTTTGGCAATGCTTCATAGCGATCCTCACGTTCCTTGAATGCCCTTGCGGTTTCATTGACCGTGCGTTGCGGTCTAGTTTTGCGAAATCGGTCAAATGCCTCGAGTGCATCATATTCCTTGAGCATGATTGTACCATCGTGCTGTACGATGGTACAGGTGGCTTGAGGCTTCAAATCCGAGCGGTTTTCATATTGTAAAACCGCATACACAGGTAAAAACTTGAGTCCTCGACTGCGAACATCCTCTATGCTATCAAGTGTAATGTTCACCTTTTCAAGCTTTAACGCACGCTCGATTAACCCCTCCTGAAACGCCGCCTGTTCAATGAATTCTACACGTGGGGATAACACCACCGTTCTGTCCTCACGCTTAATTTCGACCAGTTTGCTTTTATGCCATGTATCCTTAAAAGGGGCACCCGTCATTGCATCAAAATAAAACAAACGATTGTCCTCATTGCGTACGGCGGCGTATTTTTGTCCATCATTGAGCGATGAAACGCCAAGGGGGGTGAGCGCAAGCGTCTGATTTTCTAAAATCGTCACATGTCCAAGTGCAACCAAGCGGTTGATTTGGTCAAGCATTTGCTCTGAACCCAAGCCACTGAGCACCTCTAAATCAACGACACGTGTCACATCGGTCGCAATCAAGCGTTCTATCACGTATTCTAAGCCCTCAAAAGGCTCTGTATACGTTTGCTTGAGTGTCGCTTCAATGATGGCAATGGGGTAATACACCACTTGTATATTTAAAATGCGATCAAATTCAAGCGGAAACTTTTCCTTCAAAATTTTTACCAAGCTATTTGCTTTGCCCATATAGCTTTTTATCATAACCCTCTCACCCCTTATACCTCTCCCAATTGCACCTTGTTACTTTCTGGTAACAAAAGCTCGCAATGCTCAATCGTGTATTCGTCTTCACCACCCAAGGTGCGTTGTGTACAGATTTTACCATTCATCAAGTAGTCAAAAAAGCTTAATGCAATGTGAGGGGGTAACGTGTCATGTTCTAGGTCAGCCGCTCGCCATTTTTCTAATATCGGTTGGTCAATGTCCGACGGCTTGGCTTTGCCATCACTAACGAGTATTGCCTTTTTACCTTTTGCGAGTGGTGCAAGCAATTCATGCAGCCTAAATTCACCAGCGTCATCAATAATCACGACGTCAAAGTCCAAATCGTCTGCCCATGTATTCATCGAAAATTCATCCATCGTCAAGCCGACCACACGGATGGATTGCTTGATCGACTTCACAAAGTTTTGCGCACCGTCCTGTTTCATTTGCTCACCCCATGCGTTACGAATGCGTTCGACCTGTGCAAAACGCGGAAGCTCTTTATTCACCAATGCAAGTACCTCTTCATACTGCTTTTGGCTATATGCCTGTGGCAATGCAATACATGAAAATAATGCAAGTGACTTGCGCCGTAAGGTATTTACTTTATCAGACATGCTTATAAGCTGTGCTTCTTCGTGCTTCATCCATACGTACTGTGATAGACCGTCTATGTTTTTGTCCGTACATAAATGATTTTCCATCAGTGCATCCATCGCTTGCTGATACGCTTCGACCACTTCATGCTCTTGTGATTTTAGCACCTGCGCTTGTTCATACAACGCTTGATATTTGGTTGCTGATTGCTGTTGCATCGAATGGTTGACAAAATTAAACAACCGCTTGATGCCCTTTTTGTCAATGCTCTTCTCTTCTTTGAGCTTGGCTTCCATCGCTTGTAGTTTATATGCAACCTCTTGAAATTTTAGCAATATTTCTTCATGCCGTCTATGATGAGCATGCAGCGTGGGTAATTCCTTTTCAACAATGTTTGCTATAAAACTTGCGTATAGCGCCGCTATTTTAGGGCCTCTTTCTTGATAAATGAGCATACGCTCTAAAAATTGCTTGAGCAAGTTTAGAAATGCCACTGTGTTTTCCATCGTATCTTTTTTCACTTCAAAATTCTTCACGATTTTGCGTTGATATACCTTTAATTGATTGGACATCAGATAGGGACGCACACTGTCTTGTACACGATGTGCTTGCCCGATACGCATGACCTCTGTGACCCCTTCAATGCGCATGACACGGTCTAAAACGCGATCCACTGCCCCATCTGTTTTTGCACAAAGCAATACCCGCTGTTTTAGATTTTCAGCAAAATACTTGACCCAAGCCGACATGACTGCAGCTTTTTGTGTGCCACTTACATCTGTGACCAGTAACAGGTCTTGGCACGCAATGCCCTTTTGCACCGCCAATAATTGCTTTGGCGTTAATTTCGTATGCTGATAAGGCGCAAAGGTGGTAGGCATCGCTTTTACATGAAAGCCTCCAATTAAACGTGCCAAAAAGCGATTGGGGCTACTGCCATCCAGTAGTGAAAGTAGTGCATCCTCACGCATTTTTTGTACCATTGCTTGTAGCATCGGCTGGAAAGTCCCGTTTTCTGGCAATGCATCGTATGAAAATTTTCCTATAATCGTGACCACCAAAATATTTTCCTCAGGCAATACATTTCGTACCTCTGCCAATATCGGTCGTGTGCCTTGAAATGCCAATTGTTGCTTTAAATGCAATGCCTTACCGAATTGTGAAAAATCAACTTGCACCCTCAACACATTGGAAGCAATAGCGGTAGGTCGTTTTTCTGTATACGGGATTGCCCCCATTGTATTTAAGTCTTGCGCTAGATATTCGCCCTCTAATTTTAAGAAAGTATGTGTCATTTTGAGGGTGTCCACAAAGCGTACCATTATCTCTAAGCTGTTTAAACTGCTATCTATACCGCTTTCTTCCTTGATAAGCGCTTGCCCCTTTTCATTCAAGGCTTGCTTAAAAAGCATCAGATAATGGCTATAAGACGCTTCACGATTTTTTTCAGACACGATGCCTTTTTGAAAATCCAGCCGAAACGCCTTGGCAAAAAATAGACGCTTTTTGTCATGCTCATCAATGCGCTTGAGTGTTTCAATTAAAAAATGATTTTCTCGCACACTGCCCTTCATGATATAGGACGGCATTTTTGCACTCAAATTGAACGGCGAAACATACACGGTCAAGTCTCGACCCTCTGCAATTTCCCATTTGTTTTGCTCCACGATGACGTACATTGCACTGTTTTGCAAATACACAAAAAATTTCACAAAGCTTTCAGTAACGTGCGCTTTGTTGCCATCAAAAAGCTCTGCTTCATTTTTTTGATTGTACCAAAAAGGAAAGGGGAAATCAATCGCAATTATCTGTTCGCTGTTCCAAATGATAATTTTATTGCTCGACATCGTGTTCCACCTCCAATGCTAGCGGTTTTTCTAATGCATTGGGTGGCAACACAATTGTGCTTTTAAGCGAGAGCTTGAGCCCATTTTCATGAAAAAAATTCCTCAAAATATACGACTGGTAATATTTTGCGGTCTCTCGTTTTATATTTTCATCCATTTGCTTTGACTTTAATAGCGCTACCACTTTTTGCAAATAGTTCATTCTAAGCACCTCAAAATATAGTTTCTTTAACTATTCTATATTCGACAAATATACCCAATTTCCTGCTTACAAATGTATGGATTGAAAAATAAAAACGTGGGTGCTGCCCACACCCGCCCCTTTTTGAAAAAAGGGGACAAAAACTTTAATTGGGATAATCAAAGTTTTAATCAATTTTTTTCAAAAAATTGCAGGGTCAAGGGACAGCGTCCATTGGCGTTGTCCGCAAAAACCTTTAATCCAAGCTCTTTTTAAATCGTTTAACCGCCAAGCTTAAAATGGCAACCATAAACAAAAAGAGCATGAGCGTTTGTGTCCATAAATATTCCATGCCAACGCCTTTTAAGATAATGCCACGCACAATGGTTAAGAAATACGTGAGTGGAATAAACAGGGACAACGGTTGAATCCACACAGGCATCGCTTCAATCGGAAATATAAAGCCTGACAGTAAAATGCTTGGCAATAGCACCAAAAGCGTTACTTGCATCGCTTGTGTTTGGTTTTGCGCAATGGTAGAAATTAACATGCCGATTGCCAGTGCGCATATCACAAACAGACCCCCCAACAATAAAAGCAATGGCAAGCTGCCTAATATCGGCACGCCAAACCAAAATCGACAGAGAAACAGCGAGAATAAAAACCCTGCGTATCCAATGGCGATATAGGGAATCATTTTACCCAAAATTAACTCAATAGACTTAATCGGGGTAACAATAAGCTGTTCAATTGTCCCACGTTCTTTTTCACGTACCAAAGCAAATGCCGTGAGCATGATGGTAATATTTTGCATAATCAACCCCACAAGCCCTGGCACTGTAAAACGGTTACTTTCCATATTGGGGTTGTACCGCACCTTTGTATTGAGCGAAACGCCCGGCGCACGAAGCTCACCCATGCCCTTGTCGCTTAAAAATTGTTGCCTTAAATCAAGGGAATAATTCCCCGAAATGGACATGCCGCTAGACAACGCCGTGCGTGCAACCGTTGGGTCAGAGCCATCAATAATGAGCTGCGGCGTCGGACTTTTATTTGACTTGATATCACGTGCAAAATGCGTGGGGATAATGAGTGCGGTTTTAATTTTGCCACTGTCTATGAGCGCATTGATTTCACTTTCACTATTGACCTCTTGTTTAATGAGAAAATAGCCTGTGCTTTTAAACTT
>JACMMQ010000283.1 GCA_014378955.1 Clostridia bacterium | reverse complement strand
GTCCTTTGTATATTTTCGCACCTTTTGCACTGAGCTTGTCAGTGAGTGCGGTCAAGGTTGCATCTGAGCCGGTGACGGTAAAACCATTTTTTAGCATGATTTCAGCTAGTGCACTCATGCTAATGCCGCCAATCCCGATAAAGTGAATGTGTGAAGCAGGCTTAAGCCCCGTGATTTGGAAGGTTTGCAAAAAACAACAGCTCCTTTGATAAGTAATATAAAATCTTCCATCCCTATTATATTCACTTTCGTGCTAGTTTACAATCCCTAAAACAATTTTTTTTGACCTTTTTATCATATTTAATTTGTTTTATCTTTCCTATTATATGTTGCAAAAAAAGTCGAATTAAAAAAAACTTCAATTTTGGAACTTTTTTATAAAAAAACCTTTGAATTATTTTGATTTTTGTGTATAATGTAAGAAATGGGAGTTATTGGGACTGGCACAATGCGCTAACTTGCCAATATAAAAAGAGATGAACGAACAGACATATAGATGCACTATACTTTCGAAAATTGGTTCGTCTTATGAATCAAGGGTGATATATTGAAAAACGCCTTTCAATATACACAAACGACAAAAAAGCTACAAAGGTTTAAAATAACAAGCATGTTGGGCTTAAACAAAAGGCACAACGGCGTAGGGAAGGTGGTGAACACATCATGCAAATTACAGACATCCGCGTACGCAAGATGAACAGTGACGGCAAGATGAAGGCAGTGGTATCGGTTACATTTGACAATGCATTCGTGGTACACGATATCAAAATCATTGAGAACCAAGGGAAATTGTTTATTGCTATGCCCAGCCGTAAAACGCCTGATGGTGAGTTCAAGGACATCGCGCATCCGATTCATCCAGACATGAGAGAAACATTGCAATCGGCTATTTTGGCAAAGTTCGATGAAGTTGTACAAGCTAGCTATGAAGAAGTGCCAACCGCAACGGCATGAAAAACAACCCTCTACTTTTATTTGTAGAGGGTTGTTTTTGTATAAGCATATAACTATAAAAATTAAGCGTTAAATAAAGTGCTGAGCAATTGTGCATATACGGTTGCATTGCCACATATTTCACAGTAGTGGGCAACCCCTAAATTTGCGTGTTGACATACAACGCATGCATTAAAAGCAGGGGTTTGGCAGATAGTACAGGTTGTACCGTGTGCATAGGGCATCGCACATTTGGGGCAATCAATGGCTTTTCTAAATTTGTTTTGTGCAATACCAACATAAGGATGCATCAATACCCCGTTATCATTATTTTGAATGGAATGCCCACAAATTGGACAAAAATGGGTAGTGGGTGTAAATTCACTAAAATGGCAGTGTGCACATACTTTTTTACGGCGACCTCGTAATGAAAAATTAAGCTGTGATAATCGCATGGACAACGCCGCTTGCGATACATGCAGCGCTTGTGCCACCTTTTCAAGGGAGCGGAAATTTAACGTTTGAAGCAGTGATAAAGGCATCAACAACGAGGAGGCAAACAAACTGGCTTCGGCATCTTCTACGGTGCACATATGAGGGGTTTTTTGTTCGCTCGATAGGGCGAGATGCTGCAATAAAATGTGTCCGAGTTCGTGTGCCAATGTGAAATTCAACCGCCTATGCTTTGAGCAGGTATAGGGATAGTGTACAAAATGGCGATTGACAATGATAAACGCACTCGTACAATCGGGCAACGCTACAGAAACCGCTTCAACGTGTTTTTGAAAGGCATCCGTTTCAAGCAAGGTGATGTGCGGCAAGCGCTTAATTAACGAAATGCAATCAACGGGCGCTTGAATATCATAAGATTGCACAAAGCTTGATAGTACAAGTGCCACATATTGTTGGCGATAGAGTGGAATGTCCATCGTTATTTGTCCTCATATTTTTGTAAAATAGACTGTACAATGGCTTTGACAGCGGTTAAGTCCTCATCAGAAAGCTTGGCGGTCAAACGAAAGGCTAGATTTGCCCATTCTTCATCTCGGGCGTGCATTTCTCTTGCCTTTTGAATAATTTCTCGCAAATTGCCATCAGTATCTCGAAACACCAATTCGGTGTAAGCATCGTGCTCAATGGTTTCCTCGATGTAGCCAGCTTTTTTGAGCAAATGCTCATACGTGACACCCAAATGCGGTGCAATCGCCTTTAAAATGAGCGGCGAAGGGTGTTGGCGTTCACCTGATTCGATGCGCCAAATTTCCGTATTGCTCACACCAGACTTCTCAGCCAATTGGCGCTGTGAAAGCTGTGCATTTTTCCGAAGGGTTACAAGCATTTGTGGAAAATTCATAAAGCACCTCAATATCATGGGTTGGTATATGCAGGTTGTTGCATATATTTGGAATGCGGGCAATTCGTGAATTGCCCCTACGATGCTTGTCGTTGTTTATGCGATTGCATAAGGTTAACGCCCGTAGGGTCGATTCACGAATCGACCGAAGCTTTTATCAACATTTGAAAATACAATCCGTATAAACATTATTTTACCACAAGCATGCCTATTTAGCAATATTAAGAGGTTATAACCCTACCATTAAAAACCAGCACAAAATAAATTTAACAAATTTAACGAGGGGATAACATTATTTTTGTGTTATTTACACCTTGCAAAAAATGTAGAAAAATGAGATAATAGGGAAAGTGTGTTTAACATTGGAAACAATTAGTATAATATATAATTGGAGGGTTTACGGTGTCAAATATGTCAGCGGTTATTTTAGCAGCAGGCGAAGGCAAGCGAATGAAATCGAACAAATCCAAGGTGCTTCATGCGGTAGCGGGAAAGACATTGGTGGATTGGGTATACGACGCAGTCAAGGCAGCGGGCGTAGAGCAAATCGCCGTGGTCGTAGGACATAAGGCAGATCAAGTGACGGCACATATGGCTGGCAAGGTATCTTTTCCAATGCAAAAGGAACAGCTTGGGACGGGGCATGCAGTTGTACAGGCATTACCTTTTTTACCGACAGAAGGGCATATCATTATACTAGCAGGAGACACGCCACTTATCACCTCGCAAACCATTAAAGCTGCATTACAGGCACATGAAATGGCAAATAATGCGGCAACAGTGATTACTGTTGATTTAAAAGATCCAACAGGGTATGGCAGAATCATACGAGATGCAAGTGGCAATGTGCAGAAAATCGTAGAACATAAAGATTGTACGGAAAGTCAGTTAACCGTTACGGAAATCAATTCAGGTATTTATTGCTTCGAGGCGCAAGCACTCATCCATTCTCTTTCTCAAGTAACCAATCAAAATGCACAAGGGGAGTATTATCTCACAGACACCCTTGAAATTCTCATTCAGCAAAATATGCAAGTGCAGGCATTTAAAATTGAAGATGATGAGCAGCTTTTAGGCATTAACAACCGCATCCAGCTTGCCCAGGCGGAGTGCATTATGCGTAAGAGAATTGTGCATAAGCTCATGGAGGATGGTGTCACGGTGATTGATCCGAATACGACCTATGTTGCGGCAACGGTGAGCATTGGCATGGACACGGTTTTATATCCAGGCTGTGTTTTAGAGGGCAATACTACCATCGGGGAAGATTGTCAAATCGGACCGAACGCACGCCTTGTAAATGCTACCATCAAAAATGATGTAGAAGTGCAATATTCGGTGGTGCTAGATAGCGAGATTGATGAACAGACACATGTTGGACCGTATGCATATGTGCGTCCGGGTTGTCTCATTGGCAAGCGTGTGAAAATTGGCGATTTTGTAGAAGTGAAAAAAGCCATTATCGGAGACGATACCAAGCTATCACATCTCACCTATGTAGGAGATGCAACGCTAGGCAAGCGTGTCAATATGGGCTGTGGCACTGTCACAGTCAATTATGATGGAAAAAATAAATTTCAAACTATCGTGGAGGATGATGCATTTGTTGGTTGTAATACCAACCTCTTAGCACCTGTTACGGTTGGCAAGGGAGCGTATATAGCAGCAGGTTCAACCATTACCGATAACGTGCCAAGTGAAGCGTTGGCAATTGCACGGGCAAGGCAGACCGTTAAAGATGGATGGGCAAAAGGAAAAACGAAAAATACATAATCAGTTGAGATAAATGGAGGGTATAAGCATGATTGCACATGGAAAAAATATTAAAATTTTTACAGGGAATTCTAACCCAACCTTTGCAAAGAATATCGCAGGGATCGTTGGCGTACCAGTGGGTGCTTCTCGTGTTATGACCTTTAGCGATGGCGAAATTTCAGTGAATATTGATGAAACAGTCAGAGGTTCAGATGTTTTCGTGGTTCAATCAACCTGCTATCCTGTCAATGAGCATCTGATGGAAATGCTCATCATGATTGATGCGTTTAAGCGTGCATCCGCAGGCAGAATTACCGCAGTTATGCCTTATTTTGGATACGCACGTCAGGATCGAAAAGCAAAAGCACGTGACCCAATCTCCGCGAAATTGGTAGCAGATTTAATTACCACAGCTGGCGCAGACCGTGTTTTGACGATTGATTTGCACGCCGCACAAATTCAAGGGTTTTTTAACATTCCAGTGGATCACTTGTTGGGCTGGCCTATTTTGTCCACCCATTATGCGAGCCTGTTTGGAGAAAATCGTGAGGATGTTGCAGTTGTATCACCAGACTTAGGCAGTGTAACACGCGCGAGAACCTTTGCAAATAAATTAGACATACCACTTGCAATCATTGATAAAAGAAGACCAAAAGCCAATATGTGTGAAGTCATGAACATTATAGGGGATATCAAGGATAAGCGTGTAATATTAGTGGATGACATGATTGATACAGCTGGTACCATTACTAACGGTGCAAAGGCATTAATGGATCGTGGTGCGAAAGAGGTTTTTGCATGCTGTACACATGGTGTATTGTCAGGCAAAGCCATCGAGCGCATTCAAGAATCACCTATTAAAGAATTGGTGATTTTGGATACCATCCCATTGCCTGATGACAAAAAAATAGAAAAGATTAAGATTTTGTCTGTTGCATCTGTTTTTGCTGAAGCGATCGAAAGAATTTATGAGGACTTGCCAGTTAGTACAATGTTCATATAGCATTAATACTGAAAGAAAAACACGCTTGATATGATATTATTTCTACTTTCATTAAAACGCTCAAAGCAAATCGCAAAATCATTTATGGCAAGCAAATTTGAGCAAGCAGACATAGAAAGTTACCGAAAACGCTACGATGAGATTGTAACAGAGGGATTTTCAGTGTTAAAAACAACAAAATCCGTTTTTTATCAGAAAGAAGAGAAAAGGCTACTCAATAGACTTAAAAAATACCGCGACAATCATCTTCTATTTGCATATGATTTTGATGTACCATTCGACAATAATCTGTCCGAACGTGATTTGCGAATGGTCAAAACCAAGGGAAAGGTTTCGGGTTGTTTCAGGAGCTTAGATGGTGCGAAAATTTTTGCTAATTTGATGAGCGTTATTAAAACTGCCATTAAGCAAAACATCTATCCTCTTACCGCTTTGAGGTCTGTGTTCTGTGGAAAAATTTGTTTGGGGTAAGCTGAGTAGTAACCATATTTTAATAAAATTGAAAAAAATTATAAAAAGGTATTGCATTATCATCCGTTATGCGATATAATGAATTTCGTTGTTTCGTATTTGCCGGAGTGGTGGAATTGGCAGACGCGCTGGACTCAAAATCCTGTGAGGTAACACTCGTGTCGGTTCGACTCCGACCTTCGGCACCAAAAAGACATTGAGCGTAGTTT
>JACMMQ010000282.1 GCA_014378955.1 Clostridia bacterium | reverse complement strand
TAAGGTTTCACTGGGTAACAGCATGGACGATACATCGGCAGCACAATTTTCAGGGTCA
Organism: Clostridia bacterium; assembly: GCA_014378955.1. Taxonomy (GTDB): domain Bacteria; phylum Bacillota; class Clostridia; order SK-Y3; family JACMMQ01; genus JACMMQ01. The sequence goes on along the minus strand of JACMMQ010000282.1, from coordinate 4,376 downwards.
ACATAATTAATCCACACGGGCGTACCTTGATACAGTACCTCGATGGTGTTTGGGTTAAAGTAAATCTCTTTTGCACGTTCAATATTCAATGCAGCTTCCTCCTTTGGTAATAAAATTCATAATATCATTATAATCACTGTTTCAAAAAATATGCGAAAATTTTATAGAGATATTCATAATATGCACCGTGTACATTAAAATATTCTGTAACAACGTTTACTTTTTTTCAGTTTTTGGCTATAATAGATTTATCATTAAATGAATGCGAGGGCTTATATATATGAAGGTTTCAGTGCTTGGTTGTGGACGTTGGGGTGGTTTTTTAGCTTGGTATAATCACGATATTGGAAATGATACTATGCTTTGGGGTCTTGCGGATGCACCTTCCTTCACGGTTTTGCGAGATACACGACAAAATGAATATTTGCAGCTACCAGAGGGCATTACGCTCACTTCTGATTTGGCGCAAGCGGTGGCGCATGCAGACATTATCATCATAGCGATTAGCTCTCAATATTTGCGTGGGTTTTTAAATGCATTAAAGGCGTTTGACCTTTCGAATAAAAAATTCCTTTTGAATATGAAGGGGGTTGAGGCAAGCACGGGCAAGCGATTATCACAGGTATTTGAAGAGGAATTGGGTGAAAATATCCCAGTTGCGGTTTGGGTTGGACCTGGACACATACAAGACTTTTTGCGTGGCATTCCAAACTGCATGATTATCGACTCAAAATCGGTTGAACTGACAAAATCGCTTGTGGATATTATGATTTCCAAGCGCATCCGCTTTTATTATGGACAGGACTTGATTGGTAGTGAAATCGGAGCCGCTTCAAAAAATGTCATTGGCATTGCGGCTGGTATGCTTGACGGCTTGGGCTACACCAGCCTGAAGGGTGCATTGATGGCACGTGCACCCCGTGAATTGTCACGCTTGATTGAAGCTTTGGGTGGCAATCCGTTGTCCATTTATGGCTTGGCACATTTAGGGGACTATGAGGCGACGTTGTTTTCACCGCACAGCCATAATCGCAAATATGGTGAGGGCTTTGTCAAGGGCGAAAAAAATGACAAGCTTGCAGAAGGCGTGGATACGGTGAAGGCGATGATGGCGCTTTCGCAACAAACAGGCGTTGATTTGCCTATTTGCAATGCCGTGTACAATATTCTACACGAACATAAGCCCGTTGAGGAAGCATTAACCCATTTATTTTTAAGAGAAACAAAGTTTGAATTTTTTCAAGCATAAGCGGGTTATTTGCTTGCTTAGGAATTTGATTGTATTTAATGATTGACAAAGTTCACAAAATACTATAAAATACAGTCAAGTTAAGAGGGAGTAGTTAGTATTTATGAAGTCAACATACTGGTGGAGTATTTCGCCTGGCTTTGTAACCGTTCAGGTAACGAGACTTTTAACATAACCCAAAATTCCTTTAGGATTTTTAGGTTATGTTGAAAGTCTTTTTTAGGCTTAACAATAATTTATACGGAGGAAAAACAAATGACGACGAAGAAGGCCACCCTGTGGGTGTTGATTTGGGTTGGATTAGCCGCAATTTTTAATGTAGGTGTCTATATCTTTATGGGACCTGCAAAAGCCCTTGAATTTTTAGGTGGCTATATCATTGAGCAAAGTTTATCTTTGGACAACCTATTTTTATTTATTGTAATTTTCAGTAGTTTTAAAATACCGGCGATTTATCAACGACGCGTGTTGAATTATGGTATCTTTGGCGCAATTGTATTGAGGCTGATATTTATCGTACTCGGTGTTGCAGTGGTGCACAAATTCGAGTGGATTTTATATGTTTTTGGGGTTATCCTTATTTTCAGCGGCCTTAAAATGATGTTTAAGAGTGAAAATGAAAAGGACATCAAGGACAGTGTGATTTTGAAGGTATTGAGTAAATTTGTACCCATATCCCATGAGCTTGATGGTCAAAAGTTTTTCACCATCAAAAAGGGCATCCGATATGGGACGCCACTGTTGGCAATATTGGTGTTAATAGAAGGGTCGGACATTATTTTTGCAATCGACTCTATCCCAGCTATTTTCTCCATTACCACCGATCCATTTATCGTATACACCTCCAATTTGTTTGCCATTATGGGGCTTAGAAGCTTGTACTTTTTAATCGAAAAACTACACAAGGCATTTGAATATGTAGAATATGGCGTAGCACTTATTCTTGTGTTTACCGGCATTAAGCTGTCCATTTTATACTTTCACATAGAAATTCCTATTTTAGCATCCATATTTATTATTGTAGGTATTTTGGCAATGAGCATTGTTGCTTCGCTTGCAGCTCGAAGGAGAAAAATAAAAAAAGCATATATCACTAAAAAATAGTGGGTTGAAAGCATGGTAAAAAAATATACGCACATGTGGCTGTTTTAAGCTACATGTGCGTACTGTATTTATCATAAGAAATATCAACTTTTGATGTAGTTAAAACCTTACTTTCTTTTTCTGTCGCAAAAAGAAAGTAACAAAGAAAAATACTCTCTGAGTGTTTGGATTTCGTTGTCTGAGGACAACAATAAAGGGTTCCACCCTTTAAACCCGCAATTTTTTGAAAAAAATTGAGTAAAACTTTGATGTTGTATATATTAACCATAATAAAGTTTTTGTCCCCTTTTTTCAAAAAGGGGCGGGCGTGGGCAGCGCCCACTGTGTTCTTGCTAAATGCCCTTTTTAGGTTTCTTGATTAACTCTGGTTGACTTACAATCGATTGAATGACCGATGTTGATGCTGGTTTTGCATCTGTTTTTTTCTTTTTCTTTACCTCTTTTTTTATGTTTTTGTTTCCCATTTTCTTCACTCCCTTACATATTATAGAATGTACGAACTATTGATCACGCGTTCGTTTTGCAGGACTGCTTGTCCTTGCGGCTGGTCTGCGTCTAGGTGCAAAAGGCTTTTTCGGTGCATCGTGATTGATTCGTGCAGGCTCATTCGCCACAAGTGGCCAAGGGTGTTCTTCTACAATGGGTATGTTCTTGGATATCAGCTTTTGAATTTCAGCGAGCAGCTTTTTCTCTTCGTTGTCACAAAAAGAAAGTGCAATACCGCCTAACCCAGCTCTGCCAGTTCTGCCAATCCGATGCACATACGTTTCAGGCACCTCTGGCAAGTCGTAATTGATGACATGGGATAGCTCGTCAATGTCAATCCCCCTTGCCGCTATATCGGTGGCAACCAACACCCTTGTTTTCTTCGCCTTGAAATTGTGCAGGGCGGTCATACGTGCGGTCTGAGATTTATTACCGTGTATCGCTTCTGCTATAATGCCTGCTTGTATAAGATCCTTGGTGATTTTATTAGCACCATGCTTTGTGCGTGAAAAAACCAATGCGGATGCTATTTCTTTGTTTTTGAAAAGGTGAATGAGCAGCGTTTTTTTATTGTTTTTATTCACAAAGTACAGCTTTTGTTGGATAATATCCACAGTGGAAGAAACTGGGGTGACCGCTACTTTGACAGGATCTACCAAGATGGTATTAACAAGCTTATTGATTTCAGATGGCATGGTCGCTGAGAAAAGCATGGTTTGTCTTTTGGTAGGCAAAAGTGCGATGATTTTTCTTACGTCATGTATAAAGCCCATATCTAACATGTGGTCCGCTTCATCCAACACGAAAAACTTGACGTGATGAATGTTAATAAATTTTTGCTCAATGAGGTCAAGCAACCTTCCTGGCGTGGCAATGAGAATATCCACCCCACGTTGCAAAGCATCCACCTGTGGTCTTTGCGAAACGCCACCAAATATGACGAGGTTGCGTAAGCCCAAGAATTTACCATACGTATAAAAGCTCTCGCCAATTTGCGCAGCGAGCTCTCGTGTAGGCGTTAGGATTAAAGCTTGAATTTTATCAAAACGTTTGGAAGCAAGCTTGTCATTATAGAGAATTTGCATGATGGGTATTGCAAAGGCTGCGGTCTTGCCCGTGCCTGTTTGGGCACAACCTAATAGATCCTTGCCTTCTAATAAGGGCGGTATTGCCCTCTCTTGAATGGGGGTAGGGGTTAGATAGTGCTCGTTTTTAAGCGCCTTTAAAATCGGCGGTATTATGTTTAATTGCTCAAATAACATTGCGTTAGTATGCTCCTTTAATTTATGGTAAGGTTTGATTAGCGGCTACTTGTAAATGATAGCACGATGTTACCACTAAAGAGTTTATCACAAAAGGGGATATAAAAGCAAGTAAATCATCATTGCATTGAAAAAATCTAAATTGCAATATTAAATGCCCAACTTTTTCAAAAAGTTCCTCTGATATAAAAATAAAGAAAGAAATGCTTTTATGGGTTTTTCAGCAGTAGTAGTTGTGGGGTTTGTGGGTAAATGATGCTTTTCCATTTATCCAC
>JACMMQ010000281.1 GCA_014378955.1 Clostridia bacterium | reverse complement strand
CTACCACGATTTTCTCGCCGTACATTTCGACCGCTTGCTTGACAAAGTCAGGGTTTTTCACTGCCGCTGTGCCTAAAATGACACGGCTTACACCATTTTGTAGCATGTCACGTACATTGTCCATCGTGCGAATGCCACCGCCCAAATGTACAGGCACATCCACCGCACGGGCAATTTCGCCAATCACGTCAAAATTCATCGACCGTCCTTCTAAAGCACCATCTAAATCTACCAAATGTATAAACTGTGCGCCTGCCGCCTGCCACTTTTTCGCCATTTCTAAAGGCTGGTCAGAATACACCGTCATATCGTCAAATTTGCCTTGCACCAAGCGGACACATTTACCGCCTCGAATGTCTATTGCTGGATAAATAACCATTTATTTCTCCTCCTTAACGACTGCACTGAAATTGCGCAAAATATCCAATCCCAATGTGCCGCTCTTTTCTGGGTGAAACTGTGTTGCATAGATGTTACCACGGCAAACCGCCGCATCCGCTGTTACACCATAATTGACCGTTGCAATGACCTCGTCCCGATTATCCGCCACGCAATAATACGAATGCACAAAATACACATACGGATTGAGTGGCAAGCCACGAAATAGCTTGCTCTTTTGTGGAAATTGCAAGGCATTCCAACCCATGTGTGGTACCTTCAACCCCATGTCTGCTGGAAAACGTACCACCTTGCCCTTGATAATGCCAAGACCCTCGTTGGTGCCACCTTCTTCGCTGTAGTCAAACAACAGCTGTTGCCCTAAGCAAATGCCTAACAACGGCTTGTTTTGTGCCGCTACCTGCTTGACCACTAGGTCTAAGCCATCCCTTTTAAGCTGTGCCATCGCATCAGAAAATGCACCCACACCCGGCAATACAACCCCCTGTGCGGATAATATTTCATCCTTATCCGATGTTACCCTAGCGGTGACCCCTATAAATTCAAACGCTTTTTCAACGCTCAATAAATTGCCCACGCCGTAATCAATAATGGCTATCATGCATTCCCCTCCTGCTCTTGCAGGTCACGAAGCTTTGTCACAATGTCCATGATGCGTTCCTTTTCCATCTTCATGCTCACACGGTTGACCACAAAGCGTGCGGACAGGTCGCATATTTCCTCCAGCACCACCAAGCCGTTTTCCTTGAGCGTTTTGCCACTTTCTACGATGTCCACAATGACTTCCGATAGTCCGACCAAAGGTGCTAGCTCTACTGAACCGTTGAGCTTAATAATTTCAATTGTTTTATTTTTTTGATGATAGAAATAGTCCTTTGCCACACGTACATATTTGGTTGCTACACGAAAATCATTCATCACTTTAAGCTTCTCACGCATGCTTTCAGGCCCTGCGACCACCATTTTGCACGCACCGAATTTCAAGTTAATCATTTCGTACAGGTTGCGACATTCCTCAATGAGCGTGTCCTTGCCCACGATGCCGATGTCTGCGGCGCCATATTCCACATACGTGGGGACGTCCGATGCCTTGACCATGACAAATTTTAGCTTATATGTTTCATCCACAAAAATGAGCTTGCGTGTTTTGGTTTTCATTTCTGCAATGTCTAACCCGATTTTTTCAAACAGCTCAATGGAAATTTCCGCCAAACGTCCTTTTGCTAATGCGATGGTGATGTACCTCATGCGTCCACCCCTTCCCCTAAAAGCTTTGCCAGCGTGGTTTGTACACGCTCACCACTTTGCAAGTTGTATAGTGCGATATTTTGTGCATCGGTGACCGTGATAATGCCACCAATTTTGCGTTGTTCGCCATATGCAATGAGCTGTTGCTCGGTCATTTCGCTCAATGTCATTTCAATCACAAGTCCCGATAAGCGCAATTCATTTGCAATCAAAAACGCCGTTTTACGTCCTTGCTCGCCATAGCTAATTAGGCTGTCCGAATGCCACTGCACCGTTTCTTGGTTTTGTCGCTTGAGTGCTGACATCAAACCGTTAATTTCAATTGCCGCACCCATTGCGGCCTTTTGCTCGCCAAACACTTGTATTAAGCCGTCATATCGTCCACCGGTGCAAATCGGGAAGCCTACACCGTATGTAAAGCCACGGAATATCATGCCCGTATAATAATTGAGCCGTTGCACCATGCCCAAATCCACTGAAATATATTTTTCCAAGCCGTAATCAAGCAATATTTCGTACACCGCTTTGAGATGTGCCAAAGCACTAATTGACGAGGGGTTTTGTGTCAATGGTTGCACACGGTCTAATATTTCAATGCCCCCAAAAAGGGCTGGCAAATCCATGATGAGCTGTTTCAATGCTGGCTCAATTGTCGTTTCCTTGAGCAGCTCCTCCACCGCCAACGCATCCTTGGCATCGATGTGTGATCTCAATTCCTCCGAGAGTGCATCCTCTAATCCTGCTTGCTCCATCAAGCCCTTGAAAAACGCAACCTGACCGATTTCAATTTGAAATTCCTTCAAGCCTGCGGCAAGCAATGCATTGATTGCCACTGCGATGATTTCTGCATCCGCTTCGGGCGTGTCCTGCCCAATAAGCTCTATCCCTGCTTGTGTGATTTCCTTTAAACGCACGCCATGGTTGGGTGGATTGTTGCGAAATGCGTTGCCTACATAACACAAGCGGGCTGGCAATGGCAATTGGTCGCATTTTGTGCCCATCATGCGTGCAATAGGTGTCGTGAGGTCAGGACGGAGCACCAAAATTCTACCCTGATGGTCAAAAAACTTGAACATCGTTTCTTGCTCTACCGCCCCACATTGGCTGGCAAAAACGTCATAATATTCAAGCGTTGGCGACTCCACAGGCAAATACCCAAAGCGGTAAAAAACCTGTGTCACGCTCTCCTCAATGCCCTTTTTCATAATACAATCGTTTGATAAAATATCCTGCACCCCGTCAGGGGTATGATTTTTCCATTTTAACATACAAACACTCCAATCTTTGGCTTAATACTTTATTACGTTAAAGCGATAAAGTGATAGTTCTATTATAAAGCCTTATTTACCATTTGTCAAGGATTGTTAAATCCTACAAATGCTTAAAGGCATAAAACCTTACTTTCTTTTTCTATCGTAAAAAGAAAGTAACAAAGAAAAATACTCTTTGAGTGTTTGGATTTCGTCCTCTGCGGAGTACGACAAAGGGTTCCACCCTTTGAACCCGCAATTTTTTGAAAAAAATTGAGTAAAACTTTAGTTTTTTGCATCGTAATTCACAAAAAGAAGTGCTTGATTTTCACAAACACTTCTTTGATTTATTAAATAGAAATAATTTTCGCCGTTTCAAGCAATTCTGGTGATACTTCTTTTTTCATTTGCAATGCTTCTTCTATATCGAAATCCACGATAATATTGCGCTGCATCGCAACCACACGGTTGCCAATGCCTTTTTGCAAAAGCTTTACAGCATGTACGCCCATCTGGCTTGCGACCACACGGTCAGTCACAGACGGTGAACCCCCACGCTGGATATGTCCCAAAATGGTTGCTCTTGTTTCTACCCCTGTAATGGACTCAATCTTTTCTGCCATTTCAACCGCGCCACCAACACCCTCGGCTACAATGACGATGTTATGATGCTTGCCACGCTGTCTACCTTCAATAATTGGCTTCAAAACGTCCTTGTTAAAATCATACGGCATTTCTGGAATGATGATCGCTTCTGCGCCCGTTGCTATACCAGCGTGCAAAGCAATGTGTCCTGCATGTCTGCCCATAACCTCAATCACGGAGCAACGCTCATGGCTCGTCGCTGTATCACGCAGCTTGTCAATCGCATCCTTTACCGTTTCAAGTGCCGTATCAAAGCCAATTGCATATTCGGTACAAGTAATATCATTATCAATCGTTCCCGGAATACCCACAGCTGGCACGCCTAAACGGCATAAGTCCTGTGCACCACGGAACGAACCGTCGCCACCGATTACCACCAAGCCGTCAATGCCAAAAAT
>JACMMQ010000280.1 GCA_014378955.1 Clostridia bacterium | reverse complement strand
TTCATCTGTTGTAATACTTGTAAAAGGTATACCAACCTCTTTTTGTTTTGGAATGCTAGTGTTGCCTTTTGTCGTCTTGCGCTTGTGTAACGCTGTTTTAAGCACGATATCCATATCGTGTGCAATGACAAATTTAATCGCCTTGAGCACCGTCGGTGGCATGTCAGCCAAATCCTTTTTATTTTCAAAAGGGATGATAATGGTCTGTATACCTGCACGAAATGCCGCTAGCGCCTTTTCCTTTAATCCACCAATGGGCAACACACGACCACGCAAGGTGATTTCACCGGTCATTGCCACACTTTTATACACAGGACTACCGCTCAACGCAGAAATCAGTGCGGTTGCCATGGTAATACCAGCAGACGGTCCATCCTTGGGTGTTGCACCCTCTGGTACGTGGATATGAATGTCCATTTTTTTGTAAAAATCCTTGTCAATGTCAAAATCATCCGAACGCGAACGAATATAGCTAATCGCCGCCCTTGCAGATTCCTTCATGACATCGCCCAAATGCCCTGTCAATTCCACCTTGCCGCTACCCTCCATGACATTTACCTCAATGGAAAGTGTTTCGCCACCCACAGATGTCCAAGCCAAACCCGTTGCAATGCCGATTTCATCCTTCTCCCCTGCCAATTCGACACGGAAACGCTTGGTGCCAAGATATTTTTCAATGTTGCGACTGTTCACCGTAACGGTTTTTTGTGTACCCTCTACTAAAATACGTGCCGCCTTGCGACATAGGTTGCCAATTTCTCGCTCTAGGCTACGCACCCCTGCTTCACGTGTGTAAAACTGGATAATATCTCGAATTGCAGAAACCTCTACCTTGCACTGTGTTTTTTTCAGTCCATGTCGTTCAATCTGCTTTGGCAATAAATAGCGTGTAGCAATTTGTATTTTTTCTTCCTCCGTATAACCCGATATGTGCAATATTTCCATGCGGTCTAAAAGTGCAGGAGGTACGGTATCTAATCGATTGGCGGTGGTGAAAAACAGTATTTGCGAAAGGTCAAAGCCCACCTCCATATAATGATCTCTGAAATTGTGGTTTTGCTCACTGTCTAGCACCTCAAGCATCGCAGACGCTGGGTCACCCCGAAAATCATTGCTCATTTTATCAATTTCGTCCAACAAAATAAGGGCATTTTTCGAGCCTGCTTGCTTGAGTGCATTGATAATACGACCGGGCATCGAACCCACATACGTCTTGCGATGACCTCGTATTTCCGCTTCGTCACGCACACCACCAAGCGAAATTCGTACATATTTGCGGTTCAAGGCACGTGCCACAGACTTTGCGATGGAGGTTTTCCCCACCCCTGGTGGCCCTGCCAAGCACAAAATAGGGGCATTTTTACCGCCTGATAATTTACGCACTGCTAAAAATTCTAAAATGCGTTCCTTCACTTTTTCCAAGCCATAATGGTCATCATCTAATATTTGCTCTGCTTGCTTAATATCAAAATTTTCAGATGTGGTGTCCTTCCACGGCAAATCAAGCATCCAATCCAAATAGGTGCGAATAACACCCACTTCTGGTGAGGCTGAGGACATCTTTTTTAAACGTTCCGCCTCTTTTGTCGCTTTTTGTAATGCCTCTTGCGACAAGCCTGCTTGGGCGATACGTGCTAAATATTCTTCCGCCTCCGCAAGCAAGCCCTCCTTTTCGCCAAGCTCTGTTTGAATGACCTTGAGCTGCTCACGCAAATAATATTCCTTTTGGTTTTGGTCAAGCTTTTTCTTAACCTCGTTTGCAATTTTTTTCTCAATCGCTAATATTTCTACCTCACGGGTTAAAATGCCAATGAGCACTTCCATGCGTGTGGTAATTTCAAACTCATCCAAAACCGCCTGCTTGTCCTCTTGCTTAACCAACACATTTGCCGCAATCATATCCGCTAGCTCTTCGAAATCATGCATATTCGCAACTGAATTGACAATGTCGGGGGTGATTTTGACGCTCAACCTTTGATATTCGTCAAACGTTTCACGCAGTACCCGTACCAACGCTTCCATTTCATATGCGTTTTCGCTCGGCTCAATATCATATTTCTCAACCACCTCACACATGAAAAACGGCTCATTTTGTGTGATTTCAGAAAGCTTTGCACGGGAAACGCCCTCCACCAAAACACGAATGGTGTCGCTTGGGAGCTTGAGCAGCTGCTTGATGCGTGCAACTGTGCCCACCAAGTTCAAATCATCTATGTTATTGGGGTCTTCTAGCACGACATCCTTTTGAGACACCAAAAATATCATTTGATTTTGTAGCATCGCTTCTTCTAGTGCTTGCACCGATTTAGGTCTGCCAACATCGAAATGCAAGATCATAGAAGGAAAAATGGTGATACCACGCAAGGGTATGAGTGGTAATATTTGTACTTTAATTGCTTTTTTGCCAGTGGGCATATTATAAGCTCCTTGTATAATAATCGTTAACCATATTATAACGTCAAATGTCAAAATTTGCAAGTGTTAAAGGGGAATGGGGACGATGTGGGCGCTGCCCACGCCCGCCCCTTTTTTGAAAAAAAGGGGGCAAAAAACTTTAATGGGGGTTTTTAATAATAAAGTTTTAGTCAATTTTTTTCAAAAAATTGCGGGGTCAAGGGGCGGAGCCCTTTGTTGTTGTCCACAGACAACGAAATCCAAACACTTAAAGAGTATTTTTCTTT
>JACMMQ010000279.1 GCA_014378955.1 Clostridia bacterium | reverse complement strand
CACCAGGCGCAAATACGCCATGATGTCCTTGATTTCCTTGCGTTCGTAAAATCGCAAGCCGCCATAAATGCGGTACGGCACCGCTTGACGCAAAAAGACATCCTCAAATACACGGGATTGTGCATTGGTTCTGTATAAAATCGTAAAATCCTTGAAAGCATAATCAGTGGTGCTTTTGAGCCATAAAATGTGCTCTGCCACCATGCGTGCTTCTTCATGCTCATCGCCTGCGGCAAGCAAGGTGACCTTGTTTTCCGAAGTTTTTTGCGTGAAAAGCGTTTTACCTTTACGGCCACGGTTGTTTTTTATAACTTGGTTTGCTGCCTCTAAAATGTGTTGTGTGGAGCGGTAATTCTCCTCTAATTTAATGACAACGGCGTCTTTGAAATCTTTTTCAAAATCCAAAATGTTGCGAATGTCCGCACCACGGAATTTATAAATACTTTGGTCATCATCGCCCACCACGCAAATGTTGCGGTATCTTTTTGCCAATTGACTGACCAATAAATATTGTACGTTGTTGGTGTCTTGGTATTCATCCACTAAGATGTAGCGGAACTTGTCTTGATAAGACGTTAGTACGTCTGGGTGCTTTTCAAACAATTGTACCGTGAGCATCAAAATGTCGTCAAAATCAAGTGCGTTGCTCTGTACGAGTATGCGTTGGTAGCGTGTGTAAATATCCGCAATTTTACTCAAGCGATAGTCTGCCGCATTGAGGCTTTGAAAGCGGTCTGATGTGAGCATTTCATTTTTCGCATTGCTAATGACCGATAACACGCCACGTGGCGGAAAGTTCGCATCACTCAACCGTAGCTCCTTGACGCACGACTTGACCACTGTTTGTTGGTCAGCGGAGTCAAAAATGACAAAGTTGCTGTGATAACCCATCCCGAGTTTCTCGATGTGGCTTCTTAACATGCGAACACAGCTCGCATGAAAGGTACTGACCCACATGTCATGCACACGTGCGCCTACCATGCGTTCTAAGCGGTCTCTCATTTCCTTTGCAGCCTTGTTGGTAAAGGTTATGGCTAATATTTGCCACGGTGCTACCCCTTTTTCCTCCACCAAATGGGCGATGCGGTGGGTAAGTACACGTGTTTTGCCCGAGCCTGCACCTGCTAATATAAGAAGCGGCCCATCATGATGTAAAACCGCCTTTTTCTGTTCTGGGTTCAAACCCTCTGTATAAGTTGATTGCATATGTGTGTCCTCCTTGTTAGAACCGTGGGCGCTGCCCACGCCCGCCCCTTTTTTGAAAAAAAGGGGGCAAAAAACTTTAATGTAGTTTTCATGATAATAATCAAAGTTTTACTTAATTTTTTTCAAAAAATTACGGGTTTCAAAAGGGCAGCGCCCTTTGTCGTTGTCCGCAGACGGCGAAATCCAAACACTCAAAGAGTATTTTTCTTTGGTACTTTCTTTTTACGATAGAAAAAGAAAGTACGGTTTTTAAAACGTTGGTCTTGACAATAACATAAAACAGGCGGCTCGTGAGCCGCCCCTATGTTTGCTATTCGGAAAGTTCTTCGTTTGCTTCTTCGTTTGCTTCTTCTTTTGTGTCTTTTTCTTGCTGTTGGAGCTTTTCCAGTGTACGTTTTAAGTTTTGTGTAATGAGCCATGCTGTGCCTAGCACGAGCATTAAACAAATTAAACCCGCCTTTGCGTTTACAAATAATAAGCTGATTGCTATGACCATTAGTACGGCAAAAACGATTAACGTGTACAGTGCTTGCTTTCTAATCTTTTCCTTCATCCTTAACCTCTTTCTACAAAGCCAATTTTTTTGTACACCTTTTTCATGGTGCGCATGGAAATCGCTTGTGCTTTTTGTGCACTTTCTGTATAAATCTTGTGCACATAGTCCTTGTTTTGCATCAAATCCTCGTACTTTTCACGGACTGGACGTAAGCCCTCAACGATGACCTCTGCCACTGCTAGCTTGAAATCGCCATAGCCCTTGCCGTCGAATCTTGCTTCTATCGCTTCAATCTTCTCACCTGTAAAGGACGCATAGATCGTGAGTAAATTGTTAATGCCATCCTTACCTTCGGCAAATTTCACCAAGCTGTCTGAATCGGTGACCGCACGCTTGAGCTTACGCACAATAACGTCTGGTGCATCTAAAAGGGCGATGTACGCATTGGGGTTATCGTCCGATTTGGACATTTTCTTTTCTGGTGCTTGCAGGCTCATGATTTTTGCACCCACCTCGGCAATGTACGGCTCTGGCACCTTGAAGGTGTCGCCATAAATGCCATTGAAGCGACCTGCAATGTCTCGTGCCAACTCCAAATGCTGTTTTTGATCCACGCCTACAGGCACTAAATCGGTCTGATACAGCAATATATCTGCCGCCATCAATACAGGATAGGTAAACAGCCCTGCATTGATATTGTCCTCATTCTTTGCAGACTTATCTTTAAACTGTGTCATGCGCTGTAGCTCGCCCATATAGGTTGAGCAATTCAAAATCCACGCCAATTCACTGTGCGTGGTCACATGCGATTGAAAGAATATCATATTTTCCACAGGGTCAATGCCACAAGCCAAATATTGCACCAAAAACTCCATGCAACGCTTTCTAAGCTCCTTGGGGTCTTGACGCACCGTCATGGCATGCAAATCCACCACCGAAAAACAGCAATGGTATTCATGTTGAAGCTTCACCCAGTTTTTAAGCGCCCCAATATAGTTTGCAACGGTCAAACAGCCCGATGGCTGAATGCCGCTAAATATCATTTTTTTATCCATTGCAAACACCTCTTAGCACCTCGCCCATGATTGCAATACCCGAGCGAATTTTTTCCTCTGCCATGGAAGAATAGTTGAGGCGGAAGCAGTTGCATGGCGCATCCTGATCCACCATAAAGGTACTACCAGGCACAAATGCCACCTTCTTTGCCACGCACGCCTTCATCACATCAATGCTGTTCATGCCCTCGGGCAAGGTACACCAAATAAACAAGCCCCCCTCTGGACGTGTATAGGTCACAGATTTCGGAAAATGTTCATCCATACACGCAAGCATCAAGCCACAGCGTTCGCCGTATAGTGCTCGAATACCTTGAATGTGTGTCGTAATATCGTACTGCTTTAAATATTCATCCGCCAACATTTGCGCAAAAAGGTTTGAATGCACATCGCTGACCTGCTTGCACACCACCATCTTCGCCAATATCTCTTCCCGAGCCATCGCCCAGCCCAAGCGTAAGCCTGGTGCTAATATTTTAGAAAACGAACCCACATAAATGACACGCCCTGTTTGGTCTAATTGCTTGATGGTGGGCAAATCCTCGCCCGCAAAACGCAGTTCACCGTACGGATTGTCCTCAATAATGTATACATTGTACTGCTCTGCCAATTGCAACAACCGCTGCCTCTTCGCAAGCGACATGGTGATGCCTGTTGGGTTTTGGAAGGTCGGAATGGTGTAAATAAGCTTGACATTTGGCGTGGTTTTTAAAATTTGCTCTAATGCTTGCACATCCATGCCGTCCGCTTGCATCGTTACGGGAATAAGATTGGCATTATACGCACGAAAGCCATTGAGCGAGCCGATGAAGCTTGGGTTTTCACACACAATGCCGTCACCCTCGTTCAAAAACACCTTTGCCGCCAAGTCAATGCCTTGTTGTGCGCCGCTCACAATCGCCACTTGGTCATAGTCCTTGCCAATGCCAAAGGTTGCTAACCGCTTTTTAACCGTTTCAATCAAGGGCGCGTAGCCCTCAGTGATGCCATATTGCAATGCGACATGCCCACGGTTTAGCAAAATGTCCTGCGACAACGCCGCCAATTCCTTTTCGGGAAACATTTCTGGTGCTGGCAAGCCCCCTGCAAAGGAAATAATATCGCTTTGCTGTGTAAGCTTCAAAATCTCACGAATTGCCGAGCCCTGTAGGTTTTTTACTTTATTTGAAAATAAATGTGTAGCGCCCATGTTTGTTCCTTCTTTCAAAATCAAATCGAAATTATTTGTACCTATTATCCCACAAAATAAGCGGGGATGTCAACCACCCACAACCAAAAGTTTTCGCTCAAGCCTTTTTCAAAAGGCTTGCAGGTTTAAAGGGCAGCGCCCTTTATTGTTGTCCGCAGACAACGAAACCCAAACATTACAAGTTTTACTCAATTTTTTTCAAAAAAATTGTCGCATGCCAAAGCATGCGAAACCCCCAAATCGTTTTAAACCTAGCAACCAAAAAAGCTGCTTATCAGCAGCTCTTATTTTTTATTCCTTATATAAATATGCTTGATATAGCGTTGCCCTGTTTCACGCTCATCTATTTCAAACTGTGGCAATGTCTTCACAAGTGGTGTCAGCTTTTGAAAGCCGTAATTTCTTGCATCAAAATCTGGTTGCTTTTTCATAATTAGGTTGCCTACCTCTGCTAGAAATGCCCAGCCGTCCTCATCCGCCAAATCGGTGACAGATGAAGCAATTAAGCCGACAATATCCCTGCCAATTTTCACCGCAGCGGCTTCTTCTTTAACAGGCTTTACCGCTTTATTTTCCGCTACCTGTTGATCGTGCTTGATGGTCGCCGCATGAATAATTTCTAAATATATAAACTTGTCACATGCAACGATAAACGGATTAGGCGTCTTGCGTTCACCAATGCCGTATACCTTCATCCCTGCTTCACGCAAGCGTGTTGCAAGCCGTGTAAAGTCGCTATCGCTCGATACAATGCAAAAACCATCCACGCGATCGGAATACAAAATATCCATCGCATCGATAATCATTGCCGAGTCTGTCGCGTTTTTCCCTACGGTATAGCCGTATTGCTGAATAGGGGTGATTGCATTATCAAGCAACACATTTTTCCAGCCTGAAAGTGCAGGCTTTGTCCAATCACCGTAAATACGCTTGATGGTGGGGATGCCATATCGTGCTATTTCCTCCATCATGCCTTTGACACGGCTATATGGCACATTGTCTGCATCAATTAAAACTGCCAATCGCAATTCGTTCAATGATGATTGCATACTTTTCGCTCTCCTCTAAATCCGTTTAAAAAAATCCTCTGAGCATCAATACAAACCCAAAAGCCGTGAGTGGCATACCCACCATAACCCCAACCACCGAAATACAAAAAACGATGCCCACAATCATCACAACAAACCCGATTACAACGATTGCTGCACGCCCTACAATATTCAATATCAATTCAACAAATCGCCATATCATTACAAATGGTAACAATATCCATGGCGTCTTTCTATCCAAAAAAAGTTCCCCCTCATTAACATGCAAATGTTATATGGTAACATTATAATACATTTCCCAAAAATAGTCTACTATTTTTATTAAAACCCTAATCTTGATTTTCCCTTCTTGATCAATAGCTCCACCAGACCCGATGGGGTTTTAGCAAATGTTTGAAAGTGCGCTTCAATCAATGTAAGCGGT
>JACMMQ010000278.1 GCA_014378955.1 Clostridia bacterium | reverse complement strand
TTAAAGAATTAGAAAAATATGAGGATATACAGTCCATCGTTTGTGTCACAGCACAGCATAGAGAGATGTTGGACCAGGTGCTATCCATCTTTGATATTACACCGCATTACGATTTAGATATCATGCAAGCACGTCAAACACTGTTTGACATTACCTCTCGTGTGTTACTCGGCTTGGGTAAGGTGATTGCCGAAGTAAAGCCTGACATCACCTTGGTGCATGGCGACACCTCAACGACCTTTGTAGGGGCGTTAGCATCCTTTTATAACCAAGTAAAGGTTGGGCATGTTGAAGCAGGTCTGCGTACCTACGACAAATATTCACCCTTTCCAGAGGAAATGAATCGTAAGCTCACGGGCACGATTGCGGATTTTCACTTTTCACCCACCAAGGCAAACAGAGAAAACTTATTACGTGAAGGCGTAGACCCTTCACATATCTTTATAACGGGCAATACCGTCATTGATGCGCTCAATACAACGGTGCAAGAAAATTATGTTTTTAAAAATGAAGTGCTTAGCAAGCTGGATTTTGACAAGTCCCGTGTGATTTTAATGACCGCACATCGCCGTGAAAATTTAGGCGAGCCACTTGAAAATATTTGCGAAGCAGTTTTGAAAATAGCCAACACCTATCCTGATGTCACGGTGGTTTACCCGGTGCATCCAAACCCATTGGTGAAGGAAACGGCGCATCGCATTTTGGGTGGACATGCGCGCATATTCCTCATTGACCCAATTGAGGTGCAGGAATTACATAATGCAATCTCACGCGCGTTTTTAATATTAACCGATTCTGGTGGCTTACAAGAGGAAGCGCCGTCCTTGGGCAAGCCAGTTTTGGTGTTGCGTAAGGAAACAGAGCGACCAGAGGCAGTGGATGCAGGAACGGTCAAAATTGCAGGTGTAGATAAGGACGAAATATTTGCATTAACGGCTGAATTACTAGATAACCCACAAGCCTATCAAGCAATGGCAAAAGCAGTCAACCCTTATGGGGATGGCACTGCTTCCTATCGTACTGTTCAGGCAATCCGTTTTGCATTCGGTTTAAGAAAAGACCGAGAAGCGGATTATTTGGTATAAAAAAAGCATATACTAGAAATATCCCTGTCATCATGCGTGGCGGGGATTTTTTAGAAGGGAGTGGTCATGTGAAATTTCTAAAATCATTCATTTTGTCCATATGTATTGTTTTGTTAACCGCTTGCAATGTAACACCCCCACAAGATGCGCCAACACCTACTAGCAGTACCACTGTCATAAGCTCTGCTGTACCAATGCTCACGGTACAATTCATTGACGTAGGGCAGGGGGATAGCATACTGATTACGCTACCCAATCAACAGCATATGCTCGTGGATGCAGGTGATTTGGGCAGTGAGCATATCCTTGTACCCTTCATTGAAAAACAAGGCGTGAAAAAAATTGATTATGTGATTGCAACCCATCCGCATGCCGACCACATAGGCGGTATGGAGCAGATTATCAAGCATTTTGAAATTGGCAAGGTGTATATGCCCAAAGCAACAGCAACCTCAAAAACGTATGAAGCCGTTTTACAAGCCATCAAAGCGAAGGGGTTAACCATTGCGCAAGCCAAGGCAGGAGTGAGCGTAATAGACGAGCAAGCGTTACAAGCGACTTTTTTAGCACCCATTGGCGCACAATATGAGGGTTTAAATGATTACAGTGCGGTGTTGAAATTACGCTATCAAGACAACGACATACTACTCATGGGGGACGCTGAAAAAACGTCCGAGCAACAAATATTAGCGTCAGGTGCGTATGTGCATGCCGATTTAATCAAAATAGGGCATCATGGCAGTCATTCTTCCAGCTCTCCTGCGTTTATGAAGGCGGTTGATCCAAAATATGCAGTCATTTCTAGTGGCAAGAGCAATCGGTACGGTCATCCTCACAAGCCTACGCTTGATTTGCTGACGAAATCGGGCATTGCCATTTTCAGGTCAGATGTAGATGGCACGATAACAGCAACGTGTGATGGTAAAAATATTGTCGTAAGAGGTGAAAAATGATGCACTATACCATTGACCGTTTTGAGGGCGATATGGCAATATTAGAAGCACATACCCGTGAAACGTTTACGCTACTTAGAAGGTTTCTACCACAAGGGGCAAAAGAGGGTGATATCCTTACATTGCAAATTGATAAAAGTAAAACTGAAGCGCAGAAAAGTCAAATTAATAGCTTGATGGATGAGCTATTTGAAAAATAAAACGATGAAAAGGGGATTTTAAAAATGGATGAGCATGAAAAAAACGACCAAGAACAAACATTAGCGGAAACTGAACAATCAAACGAAGCAATTAAAACAGCAATTCCTCAAATGAAACAAAACAAACATAACCTTTGGGGTTGGATTAAAAAATGTGCGAACGGTGCTTTTGGAGCATTTTTTCGCTTTCCGTTGCCTGTGCTTTTTTGCATCGTAATTGCCGCTATTTTTATTACACGTATTGCAATGCCCTATGACTTTTTCAAAGATATTGACGAAAAGCTTTCTCGTATTTCCATGGTGCTTGGCTTGGGGGTAATTTTTACGTTAAGCATACAATTGTTAATGGAACGCTTTTCCTTTCATGCAATGATGAAGAGTGTCATTTATGTCATTGAGGTTTTGTGCGTCTATCTTTATTTCCGCTTTTTGATGCCAAATTTTGATATGATCCATGTCATTAGATTTGGGCTCATAGCCTTTGCTTTTGCCTTGATGTTCTATTTTATGGCCTATTGGTTTAAAAGAGAAAACCTCGAAATTTATGTAACCAAGCTCATTTCAAAAAAGATTGTCACCGTGCTTTATGCGGTGGTGCTAGGACTTGGCTTATCACTTACACTTTTTACAATAAAATCGCTTTTATACAGTGGGTTAGATAATAAATGGTATGCTTATTCGTGGATTGCTGTTTGGCTTATATTCGCACCCATCTATTTTTTAAGTGGCATTCCGAAAATGGATGAAGAAATGGTTGCTGAGGACTATAGCAAAGTATTAAAGGTACTTCTTTTGTATATTCTGATGCCGTTAATGACCATTTACAGCATCGTTTTGTACTTATATTTCGGCAAAATTATCGCAAGTCACGAGCTCCCCATCCGATTGGTTGCCTATCTAGTCGTGTCCTATACAGCGATTGGGGCAATTGTGATATTTTTGATTACACCGCTTCGAGATTTAAAATGGGTGCGTGTCTTTACAAACACCTATACCAAAATTATATTCCCGTTACTGGCGATGATGTTTGTTTCCATTTGCAGTCGCATTTTAACACTTGGTTTTACAGAAAACCGTTATTTTATTCTGGTCATTGGCATATGGGCAACACTAGCGATGTTTTATTTGAATTTTAACAAGGGCAAATATAACATCGTACTCCCCTTTAGCTTAGCGGTGGTTGCACTGCTCACCATCTGTGGGCCGTGGAATGCTTTCAATGTATCTAAAGCAAGTCAAAATCAACACCTTTACCAAATGCTATCCAAATACAATATGATAGAAAACGGCGTTGTTGTTAACAAACAAGCGTCCATCGACGAACAAGACAAACTTGAAATTTCTGGTGTTATTGATTATTTTGATCGCACACATAAGGGCAATGGGTTAAAATATCTACCTGCAAATTTCAAAAAAAGCCAAATGAAAGAGGTTTTTGGTTTTGAATTTAAAAATGGATATTATGATGAAAATGGTGACAGAAATAGACATTTTAATTATAATAATGAAATGATGAGCGAAAACCAGACCGTTCAAGTGACAGGATATGATTATTTGTTGAAGGTCTCACTGTATCAATCGGATAACAACCCGAATAAAACCTTGTTCACAGACAATCAATTTGCAGTGAAAAGAGAGAACAATGTTGTCATTCTATTGCAAAACCAACAGGAATTGATTCGCTATGATTATAGCAATGATATCAAAAAGTTAACGGATTTATATGGTAGCGACAGTCATAAAATACCTGAAAACCTTTTTGTTTTTAATGCTGAAAATGACAAAGTAAAAGTAAAAATTATTTTAAAAGATATGAGTGGTTTATTAGCAACGGAGCAAGAGGGCGTTGTTGTTGAATATTTGAACGCATCTGTTTTACTAAAAATTAAATAAACATAGGGGACACCTAAAGAATTTAGAAATGAAAGCTTAAGACAAGATACATGCATAAAACGGAATAATTCAGCAGTAGATTGTACCAATCTTGAACTAAAATGAAATTTATAAAATAATTACTTCATTCGTATTGCAATTTTGCTTATTTTATGCTATACTGTTTGTAATTTGAACAATGGCGTTCGATAGGGCAAAGCTGCCTAATCGGATTGCCATTTTTTTATGGCATAGGAAATATTAGGTTTTAACGTACATGTCACATGTAATGTAATAAAACCTTACTTTCTTTTTCTATCGCAAAAAGAAAGTAACAAAGAAAAATACTCTTAGAGTGTTTGGATTTCGTCGTCTGCGGACAACGACGAGGGTTCCACCATAATATTGCGTAGCAATATTTTCCGCTGTTCGACCAAATGAATGCGTTTTTTGCATTCATAGACACGAATGTGGCGTGGTCATCTCGACCCCGCAATTTTTTGAAAAAAATTGACAAAAACTTTGTTTTAAAAACCCTAACTAAAGTTTTTGCCCCCTTTTTTCAAAAAGGGGTGGGCGTGGGCAAAGCCCACTGTTGTTCTGTAACTTGATTTAACATTTGAAATTGAGAGGGGTTTTTAGAATGAACAAGTATACCAAGCAAGATATTATTGAAATGGTGGAAGAAAATGATGTGAAATTTATCCGCTTGCAATTTACCGACATTTTTGGTACACTCAAAAATGTTGCAATTACTGCAAGTCAGCTGGAAAAGGCATTGAATAATGATTGTATGTTTGATGGTTCATCCATTGAGGGCTTTGTACGTATTGAGGAGTCTGATATGTACTTGCGTCCTGATTTAGACACCTTTGTAATATTTCCTTGGCGTCCACAGCAGGGCAAGGTGGCACGCTTGATTTGTGACGTATACACACCAGAGGGTAAGCCTTTTGAAGGGGATCCTCGCTATATATTGAAAAAGGTTTTAAAAGAAGCGGAAAGCATGGGCTATCGTTTTGATGTGGGTCCAGAATGTGAATTTTTCTTGTTCCACACCGATGATAGTGGTAACCCAACAACCATTACACATGACAATGCAGGCTATTTTGATTTAGGTCCAATGGACATGGGTGAAAATGCACGTCGTGATATGTCACTGGCATTGGAAGAATTGGGCTTTGAAATTGAAGCATCCCACCATGAGGTGGCAAGAGGACAACACGAAATTGATTTTAAATATGCTGAAGCACTTAAAACTGCGGATAACATTATGACCTTTAAATTGGCGGTAAAATCGGTTGCACAGCGTCATGGCTTGCACGCAACCTTTATGCCCAAGCCGATTTTTGGCATCAACGGCTCTGGCATGCACACCAACATGTCACTATACAAGGACGGCAAGAACGCATTTTATAATAGTGAAGATAAAAATGGCTTGAGCGAGGTCGCCTACCAGTTTATCGCAGGACTTTTAAAGCATGTCAAAGGGATGGCGGCGGTGACCAACCCGATTGTCAATTCTTACAAGCGTCTAGTACCAGGCTATGAAGCACCTGTTTACATCGCATGGTCAGCGGAAAATAGAAGTCCGCTCATTCGCATTCCGGCGTCTCGTGGTGCAGGCACACGCATAGAGCTTCGCAACCCAGACCCTTCGTCCAATCCATATTTGGTGCTAGCAGTGGCGTTGGCAGCAGGCTTAGATGGTGTAAAGCATAAGCTCACGCCACCAGCAAGCGTTGAGGCGAATATTTTCAACATGACCGAGCAAGAGCGCATCGCACAGGACATAGAGAGCTTGCCTGGTAGCTTAATTGATGCTATCAAGGCAATGAAACAGGATGAATTTATCAAAAATACGTTGGGTGACCATCTTTTCAACCGATATATTGAAGCGAAACAGCTTGAATGGGATGAATACCGCACAAAGGTTCATCAATGGGAAATTGATACCTATTTGACGAAATTCTAAGGGAGTTGGAGTTATGCATCCGTCTGGCATTTTAGTGGTAATGGGCAAGGAAGAGCATGGAGAAAAGCTTAAAAATATTTTAACCAATGAGCGTTATCAAGTGATGGACGTATGTAGTGCAGGCAGTGAAACCATTCGCAAGGTCATGCAGCTGCAGCCCTCGTTGGTCATTTGTGATTTTAAGCTGCCCGATATGACAGGCAACGATTTGGCTTTGGCGGTGCAAGATTATTGTAGTTTAATTGTACTGGTAAATGATAGTGAGCGTGATTTTATCAATGACGACCAAATTATTTACACAGTTGCAAAACCCATTAATCGCTCCGCCTTGGTACAAACCGTGGAAATTGTTTTACAAACCAGCCAACAAATTCAAAAGCTAAAAATGGCGCTATCGCATCTTGCAAAGTCGTTAGAGGAACGCAAGGTGATTGAGCGTGCAAAAGGATTGCTCATGGAACGACATCACTTTTCAGAGCATCAAGCGCATCGACATATCCAAAAACACAGCATGGATAGTGGTGCAAAACTGGTGGATATTGCAAAAGGTATATTAGAAACAGTGCTTATAGATGTTCAAAATGATTTATAACATTAAAAAGTTTTAGCAAAGGAGCTAACGCTATGCATTACGTGATAATCGGTAACTCAGCGGCGGCAGTCGCCGCAATAGAAGCAATACGCAAAATAGACCTTGAAAGTCAAATCACCGTAATATCAGATGAGCCATATCATACATATTCCCGCCCCATGATTTCACATTACTTAGAGGGAAAAACAACAAAGGAACGCATGGCATTTAGAGCGATGGACTTTTATGAGCGATATCAAGTGCAAGCGATGCTTGGTGTAAAGGCAGTTGTAATTACAAGAAGCACCGTCATTTTAG
>JACMMQ010000277.1 GCA_014378955.1 Clostridia bacterium | reverse complement strand
TACGCCTCCTCGGATTCAAATGCTTGCTTGCCAAAGCTGCCATCCTCTTGCTTTACCAACACATTGATTTTTTGCTCCGCTTGGTCTAATAGCTTATTGAGTTCATTCACCATTTTTACGCCTGCGCCGAAATTCTCCAGTGCCTTTTCAAGTGGCAAATCACCATCTTCAAGTGTTTTCACCATTTGCTCTAAATTTTTCATCTTTTGTTCAAAGCTCATTGGGGTTCGCTCCTTATTCATATGACTTCACACACAAATTCGCCATCGGCGACTTGTACATGGATATGATCATGCTTTTTAACCTGCTTTTTGCACTTCACAAGTACGCCGTCCGTTGTCTTTGCGATTGCATAGCCCCGTGACAACACTGAAAGTGGGCTGAGTGCATGCAGCTTGCCACTATTTTGCGCCAACTGCTCACGCTTGGCACGCACAACCGCTTGTATATTCTTTTTTAAATGATTTGATAGGGCGTCCATCATCAAGCGATGGCTGATAATTTTTTCTTGAGGGCTTATAAGCTTTGCGGCGATGTGCTTGACCGTCAATCGTTTGTTTTCAATGTCCTGCTTGATTGCTTGAAGCAAAAAAGAATGACAATAATTAAACTGTGCCTTCAAGTCCATCATAGAAGGTACTGCTAATTCTGCCGCCGCTGAAGGGGTTGGTGCACGCAAATCACAAACAAAATCTGCAATGGTAAAGTCTGTTTCATGCCCCACCGCTGAAATAACAGGAATGTCCGAAGCGGCGATTGCACGTGCGACCACTTCCTCATTGAATGCCCATAAATCCTCGATTGATCCGCCACCGCGACCCACTATCATGACCTCGCATGCCTTGGCTTGGTTAAGCGTTTGAATGGCGGCGGCAATAGACCGCCCTGCTTGCTCACCCTGCACCATGACGGGCATGACAAGCACCTCACCAAACGGAAATCGCCTTTTGAGAATGTTTAAAATATCTCGAATAGCCGCCCCTGTAGGGGATGTAACCACACCGATGGTGACAGGAAAACTGGGTAGTGGTTTTTTACGCATGTCATCAAACAAGCCCTCAGCGGAAAGCTTGGCTTTTAACTGCTCAAATGCGATATACAATGCGCCCACGCCGTCAGGCTGTAATTCCTCTATATAAAGTTGGTAGATGCCGTCACGCTCATAGACCGATATTCTGCCACGTGCAAGCACCTTCATACCGTCCTCTGGTCGAAATTTCAGCCTTGCATTTGCCCCTTTGAACATGACCGCCTTGATAGCACCGTGTGCATCCTTTAATGTACAATAAATATGCCCGGACGAATGCCATTTGAAGTTTGAAATTTCACCCTTGACCGTAACATCGGTTAGGATAAAATCCTGCTCCATCATCGCCTTGACATATAAATTTATTTCCGATATGGTAAAAATTCTATTTTGCATCAAAACCTCCAAGCTGCCATATGCCCATACACGCTACGCCCACCGCATTATCGGTCGCATATTTTGGGTTCGCAAAATGGAGCGTGCAATCATTTTGCATGGCTTTTATGAGATGTTGACGGATGAGGCTGTTCGCCGCTACACCGCCAACGATTAAGATATCGTGTAATGCCGTTTGCTCCATGGCTTCACGCAAGCATTGACAGAGCGTTTGAGCAATGCAAATAAAAACGCCAGCCGCCAAATCTTCATGGTTTGCCCCTGCCTCTATCATGCGCTGTGCCTTTGTTTCTACGCCTGAAAAATGAAGGTGCATCCCTTTTGTACTCACGGGTAGAGCAATGGGATTTTGGCTTTTCAACGCTATGTGCTCCAAAGCCTGTCCGCACGGAAAGTCAAGCCCTAGGCGCACACCCACACGGTCCACCAATTGTCCTGCATGCAAATCCAGCGTACCGCCAATGATTTGTTCTTGGAACTGACGCGCTTGTGGACTTATGTGTAAAATCTCCGTCGTTCCGCCCGAAAGATGTACCGCCAAAAAAGGCTTGTTCAGTAATTGCCACGCCTGTGATGACCAGATGCCCGCCATGATATGTCCTTCTTGATGGGTGGTTTGTATGCATTGGACGTTCAAGCTGTCCGCAACCACTCGCCCCATTCCCTCACCTGCTAGAAATACTGGCATGTATGAATTCTCTGCCCTTCTGGGCTTTACGCTTACCGCTACCCCTTGCAAGGGACTTATTTCTTGCGTTTTTTTCATTGCATGATACAAGCTGGGCAAATTCTTGGTATGCTGAAAAATGCCCTCCGATTGTCGCAAGCCACGCTGACCCTTGTCCACCGTCAACACCTTGCGTGCATCTGCTAGCAAGTGATTATCTTCCATCAGCGCTATGGATGTGGTATAACAGCTTGTATCAATTGCTAGCACACGCATATATTAAACCTCTTCGCCCATCGTAGAGATTGCTGCACCCAGTACACCATTGACAAACGCACCAGCTTCTGGTCCATCATATTTTTTTGCCAACTCCACCGCTTCGTTAATCGAAACGCTGCGTGGAATGTCCTTTTCATATATCATTTCATACAAGGCTAAGCGCAATATAGACAAATTCATTTTTGAAATACGATGTATCGGCCAATTGGTAGCGTTATCTACAATCACCTGCGTAACGTCTGCATGATGGTCAAACACACCTGCCACCATATTCTTCACAAACGCCACATCATTTTCTGCCCATGTGGTTTGTTGTAAAAAATAATCAATCGGATCTTGGTCTTTGTGAATTTCCATTTGATAGATAATTTTAACTGCTTCTTCTCTTGCTGTTCTTCTGCTCATGCTTTTTCCTCCTTAAAAAGGACATTGCCAATTATTCGTACATTATACTATACTTTCTCACAAAAATAAACCCTCTTTTTTGAAGAGGGTTTTGAAAGCTTGATTATGCGTCTACTTCTTGTTCATCTTCAGGTGTAAGCTGCGTCTTCATCAGTGCAACACCCTCAACATGTATATTCACCTTGCCAACCTTAATCCCTGCTAGAGACTCAAGCGACTTTTTAACGTTTTCTTGAATTTGCCAAGCGATTTCTGGAATTCTCGTGCCATATTCTACAGAAATGTATAAATCAATGTTGGTAGCGTCCTCTTTATTTTCAACACGCACACCCTTGCCTAAATTTTTCTTACCTAATAGCTCCGCAATGCCGCTTGCAATGGACTGGTTCATGCTCACAACACCTTTGATTTCCGAAGCTGCTACACCTGCTATCGTTGCAATGACATCGTCTGCTATTTTAATACTACCAATTTCCTCATTTGATACGACTTGGTTTTCTTCCATCGTTTTTCCCTCCTAATGACATTTTTTTCCTACTGTTTATTATATCAAAATTTATTTGAAAACACAATCACTATTTTACTTCAATTATTTTAATTTTATCTGTGGAAATTTTTGCCTGTGCGATGACAATCTCTTGAATTTGTGCTGCTTGCTGTGGTGAAAGCTTATCGCAAAGCACAACGACATTTGCACGTCCATCATTGAGGAGCACTGAAGCGTCTTTCAAGCCCTTTGCTTTGATGAGGTTTTGAATGACCATTTCTGTGTCATTGTTCTTCGCTAATTGCATCATTTGCGATTGCGCCTTTTGCTTGCCTTCTGCATCTGCGTTCGGGTTATTGATGACAGACTCTAACATTGCCACTGATTCAGCACGTGATTTTTCTTTGCTTTTTTGAGCATCTGAAAAATACGGTGTTCTAACTTCTTGTGGTTTAGTGGATGGAGCAGGTGCAGCTGTGGGTTGTACTTGCTTATTCACTAATGTTGCTTCCCCATAGTTCTTTGCATTATCCGCTGTTTGTGCATAGTCTGCCCCATCCTTCATCCCGTTGTTGTACTGCCAATTGAGATACCCCGCAATAACAATCATCAAAACCATACTTACGACAACAATTTGCTTTCTTTTTACCACCATCATGAATAGCTCCCCCTTAAAATATTTATAATTTTATTTTTACCTATCTTTATTGTTGCGCTGCTGTGCGCTTCTTTTCAAACACCTGCACCTTGTATGCAGGAATGCCCAATACCGTCTTTGCCGCCTCGTGCAGAGCTTCCTTGACCGCTGGGTCGCTTGCCCCATCAGAAAGCACAATCACACCTTGCACCATTGGTTCTAATTCCTTGACCACCACAGGCGCTGCCTGACTGCCTGTCATCACGACCTTTTGCTCTGTATCAGTTTGCGTGACCTTGCGCAAACCGCCACCGCTGTCCTTTTCCTCTGTCACCGTTTCCCCCTTTTTTAAATCGGAAGCGGTCACAATCTCCTTTCCGCCAATCAAATGTACCATCACTGATACCTGTCCAGCCCCTTTGATTTGAGAAAGGATGCTTTCCAAGCGTATATTCAAATCACCATCCTTTTGCACCTTTTGCGTGTTTGCTTGATCTGTTTTTGTCGTTTTGGGCGATGGATTGTCCATGAGCGTACCCCCAGCAATCAAAAGGATCACCCCAAAAACAAACATAATCAATAAATTCATAAGCTTTTTGTCCGTTTTGTACTTTTCAAATAACTTTTTCAGCTGTTCCATACGAAACCCCTCTTAATTCATTATAATATGTTCTTTCGGAATATTGTATGCACGTGATAAGCTGTCCATGATAACTGTTTTGTCCAATTCACTCATTTTCATAGGTTTTTGCTTGGTTTGTACAATAATTTTTCCATTTGAAGGCGTTTTTTCCACCATCGTCATGCGAATTTCCCTGATATTCAAAAATCCACTGCTCTTTGGATTGTCATCAATGTTTACGACAACCTCTTTTGCATCGTATGGAATGGATAAAGAATGCACGTGCGCTTTGATGTGCACACCCAGTTTATTTTGAAATTCCTTTGCTACCGCAATTTGCTCTGTTTGGCTGTCTAGCTTGTTACGCTTGTTTTTGTCAAGCCATTGTCCTGTTTCAAAATAATTTTGATAGAAATTTGTCTGTGTGTGCGTGAGCGCAAAAATAGGCTTTAGCACCATGAGCATGATGAGTAATCCCACGACCAACCGTACATATTTGGCAATTTGACCATCGGGCAACATCATCGTCGCTATTTGCGAGAGAAATAGCACGGCTATGAGTGCGCTAAACCATTGCTTGATAAATTCCATTTTTACACCCCTTTATCGAAACATCATGGTTGCATTGGTGGTTGCTAAGAGCATGGTACATGTAATTAAAAATAAAAACATGACCGATAACAGCACCGCAAAAGCGGTGGTCAACACGTCTGCAAAGCCATCCAAGCAGTCCACCAAGCGTTGTTCGGTCATTGGTTGAATTAACGCTGCGGTCAGCCTGAAAATAAAGATGATTGCACATATTTTGACAATGGGTAATAGCGCAATTACGCACAACGCAACCATGCCACTGATGCCCATCGCATTTTTGACAAGTAATGAGCACCCCATCACCGTATCTGCCGCACCTGACAAAATTCCACCCACCACAGGCACAAACTTGTCCACAGCAAACTTAGCGGTCTTGCCCATCACGCCGTCCACAGCTGCCGCCGCAAAGCCTTGTATCGTAATGAACGCTGTAAAAATAGTTAGCACCGTCATGAGCAAATTTTTGATGCCCTTTTGTATGAATTTGACAATTTGCCCTGTTTGCACCTCGCCACTCATGTGCTGTGCCGCCGTCAAAGCCAATGTGCACACCATTACAGGCACGATAAAATTTTTAATCGCTACGCCCACGATTTGCACAGCAAATAAAATAGTGGGCTGAAAAACACTGGCGGCTGTGACATTGCCCCCTGCGACCATCAGCCCCAAAAACACAGGCACCATGCCTTGCATGAGTGTAATCATGCTATCAACGGTATGCGAAATGGCGTTGATTGGCACAAGCACCGCCTTGATGCCCACCCCTGCTAGCAGGGCATATCCCACGAAAAAGGCAACCTTTGAGACATCCTCTTGATGAAAGGCGTTTTGTAGCTGCATTAAAAACCCTGTGAGCATCGCTATCACAATGAATTGGATTAAATACCACAGCGTGCCAGCCACTTCCGTGGCGAACAGGTTTAAAAGCTTGTCAAAGAAAAATGGTAAATTGAACGAAAGTTGTCCCACTTTTCGCTGTTCAAACGACGCACTTGAAAAAAAATCACCCATAAGCGCTTGCGCCTCATGCGGCACAGAAGCGGTAATGCGATTTTGCAAATCTGTTATTTCCTCCGCATAACCCGTACCTGTCAGGAGGAAAAAGGCGAATATTGCGATAAATAATACCCTCATATTTTTTCCTCCGTTTAGTTCAAAAGCCCAAGCATCATATTCAAAAGCGAGAGAATAACAGGGGTTGCGGTCACCAAAATGAGCACCTTTGCCGCTAGGCTAATTTTCATCGCAACGGTGTTTTCGTTCGCATCCTTACAAAGCATGGAGGCGAATTCCCCCAAATAGGCAATGCCAATCACCTTTAAAAGCAATGGCAAATAGATAAAATCAAGGTTCGCACGGTCTGCAATACGCTCAAACATCGAAATAACCTCTTGCAATTGTCTTGCAATGCCCAAAAATATAATCACCCCTGCTGCCATCACCACCATCAAGGCGAGCTCCGGACGCACCTGCTTTAAAAGCATGCTAATGACCACTGCGACTAAGCCAATACCAATCGTTTGTATGATATCCATGTGCCTCACCTACAACTTAAACATGGTTTTGATCACATCAAACAGATTGCTGATTTCTTTCACAATCATTAAAAGCACCACAATCAGCCCAGCCAATGAGGTCATCATCGCTTGTTCTTCTCGCCCAGAACGCACCAATAACAAATGTAACACGGCGACTAATATGCCAATGCCTGCTATTTTAAATATCAACTCTACACCCATGCCCTTATCCTCCGTAATTATAACAATATCAACACGGCAAATAATCCACCTAAAAGCCCCATTGATTTTGATAACTTGTTATTTTTTTCATACAATGCAGTTGCCTCTTGCAGTGCAGCTTCTAAATTGGTGCGAAAATGTGCAATGTTATGTAGCTGTCCATCCAAATCATTGGTGCCTAAATTTGTGCCAAAGGAGCTCAAAATTCCCTCATCCTGCGATGTAATACCCATTTTCGTTGCACATCTATCCAGGCTATATTGCCATGCAACACTAGCCGATTGCCTCAAATTTCCTTCCACCATCAATAAAAAATGTACAACCTCTCTAGGCAGACCCTTTGCAATTCTTTTTAAAATGGCTGATAAATCATCCATTGAATAGGTGATTTCCGTTTCAAGCAATTGCAGCATTGTTTGAAATGCCTTTAATGCTTGTACTCTTTTTTGAAAGCGATGCGCAAAGTAAAAGCCCATGGTGCTGCATGACCAAAGCACCAAAACACTGCCGATAATTTTCAAAAACATTTACTCAACTCCATCCATCAAAATTTGGTAGCCATTTCTATCTTTATGTAAAACAATAAAGCAATCAAAAATGTGTTCTTTTAATATAGCTTGCATCATCGGTCTGCGCTTCAGCTCGGCTAACGAGCCTGCATGTGCAGTTGTAATGACTGAAACACCGGATGACAAGACCTCTCTAAGCGCTTGCAAATCATCCGCACCCCCTATTTCGTCCGTTATGACCACATTGGGCGATAGTGTTCGAACCATCATTTTGAGTCCCTCACATTTCGGGCAACGATCTAGCACATCGGTTTGCACACCAACCTGAAAGCTTGGAATGCCATTCACACAAGCGGCAATTTCAGAGCGCTCATCCACGATCCCCACCTTTATCCCACGACTGCCATCTCCCAATTGCCTTGCAATATCTCGCAGTAGTGTCGTTTTACCATACCCTGGAGGTGATAAAATCAGCGTGTTCAAAATACGCTCCTCTTGCTTGATGTGTACCATCACCTTATCCGCTACGCCCATTACCTGCCGTGCGACACGGATATTCAAACCGCTTATTTCCTTGATGTGGGTGATTTCTCCCTGCTTTAAAACCGTCGTTCCAGCGATACCCACACGATGTCCACCTTCAATGGTCAAAAACCCCTGCTTGATTTGATCCTGCTTGGCATACACAGACGCCCCTGTGAGCAAATCAAAGGTTGTCAGTATGTCTGCTTCTTGCACCACCTTGCACTTCCCCCCCACATTCGTGAGCCATCCATCCTCAGTCACGAAATAAGACCGATCCACCGCATAAAGCATAAGCGGTTGCCCCTTGCGCATGCGTATTTCCTCAATGGTGGAAATCTGGCTAATGGGTATTTCCAGCAACAATTTCTGAATGCTCGGCGCAAGCATACGCATCAATTTGTTCCAAATCGTTCTCATTATAACGCATCCTTTTCTGTTGTAAATTCTGTTATAAGACTGTATGAGTGTTTGTCCGATTTTATGCATAAAAAAAGAACGAATGTGAAATTCGTCCTTTTTTATGCATAAAATTGTATCT
>JACMMQ010000276.1 GCA_014378955.1 Clostridia bacterium | reverse complement strand
TTTGCGATAGAAAAAGAAAGTAAGGTTTTCGATGTGTGCTCCTGTCTAAGTACCATTTTCGGCAGCTATTTCCCCCATCTAGCCTACCCATGCCAAGGCATAATCTCGGTCTCTCTCGTACCATTATCCTTCAACAAATCCGACATCACAAAAGACAAATAGCTATCCTCTAGTGCATCAGCAAATGTATAATCTGGCACTGCGCCATTTAAATAATCAGCCATCATTTCCATGCAATGTGCAACTGCTATTTCGTCGTCCGCTAGAGGTGCTGGTGTGTATGGATTTTGATAGACGACCTTTTCGCCGAACATGATTGACCGCAAAAACTTGCCGTCGTTGTCGCCTTGTCCGCCACATTCAATGCGTAACAAATCTATCTTGGCTGGGTCTTTTGCTTGTGCCATAAAGCGGACAGTGTTGTCTATGATTTCGCCATGTGTGCCTTGTAGGTTTATTCTTCTACCTCGTATCCATGAATGGTATTGTACGCCACTGAAATTGTGTACGCCTACCTTGCCGTTTTCAAATTCGAAAAACACGTATTCGTGTCGATTATTTTTGATTTCACCGTCTACTATATCACAGTTTCGCCCTGCTGTTTCGAGCACTGGAAATTCATACGCTTTGGCTGTCATCTTCACCTTGCCCACTGGCACCTTGAGAAATTTTCTCAATAGACTGATGCTATGATAGCCATGACAAAAAGACAGGTTTACGTTATGCACTTGCCCTAAATAGCCTTGCTTGATGACATTTAAAATTGCTGAAAATTGTGGTTGCAAAAAATACTGCTCCGCCACAAGTATCTTTGTTTTGGACTTTTGTGCTTGTGCCCAAAGTTCACACAATTTGTCTACATTGGGTGCTGGTGGGGTTTCTGATAAAACAGGTACCCCTTTTTGTAGAAATAGCTTATTGTATTCAAAAAGTGGCTCCCACGAAAGTGATGTGACCACAAAATCTGGCTTATCCACTATCAATTCGTTAATATCGCTATACGCCTTTACGCCATATTGCTCTGCTAATGCCTGTGCCTTTTGTTGATCTCTTGCCCAAATGCCTGCCAAACAAAATTTGTGTGGTAACGCCTTTGCAATTTTAGCGAAGAAATGTGCACGCCAACCTGCACCAGCTATTGAAAATCGAATGCTCTCCATCATCGTTTCTCCTCTGTCTTGTTATTTAATAAAGTATCTATACTTTGATTACATATGCGTACGATATAACTATTGCGTGCTTTTATTATACGACTTATCTTTTCTAAACTCAACCATTATTTTTCTGCTCCATTCAACTTTTTTTTATAAAAAATCAGTGCAAATTATCTTTCACTTCATTGTATAAACCCTAGTCACCATAGGCATTGCATGTATTTTACCAATACTTACTGGTTGAAAAAACAGCAGAAATCATGTAAGGTATACCCATAGTTAAATGCAGAAGGGTGTGAGAGTGTTTGCCGATTGGCATTAAAAACACGAGGAGGGGGAAAATGTTTACAACAAACAAAAGCATTTTAAGTATGATTTTAGTGGTACTCTTTATGCTTAGCTTTCAAACCGTTGGGATGGCGGCGTATACATCAGACAGCTATACCGTAAAAAGCGGTGATACCCTATGGCTGATTTCCAAAACTGTAGGTGTTACCATCCATGATGTGCAAGCAATGAATGGCTTGACAACCGATTCTATTCGTGTTGGACAGGTACTAAAGGTAACGCTTGACAAGCATTTACACACGGTGAAATCGGGCGATACCCTTTGGCTCATCTCGCAAGCAAATGGTGTAACCATCTCACAAATCAGGACCTTAAATGGACTAACAAGCGATGCTCTTAGCGTAGGACAAGTACTTATGCTTATGCAAGATACGCTCACATACACGGTGAAGGCAACTGATTCACTTGTAAGCGTAGCAACATATTTTCAAGTTACTACTGCACAAATTAAGACCATCAATCATCTTAGTGGTGACACACTCGTGATTGCTCAAAAGCTTTTAATTCCATATAAATTGACCGCTGTAGCACCCACGGCAACACCCACGCCACCACCAACAACAAACCCTATTGCTCAACCTACCCCAGTAGTGGGTTGGCCTTCTACAACCTATATTGTACAAGCAGGCGATTCCGCTTCCACCATTGCACAGAAATTTGGTGTGACGGTTGCAAATGTGTTGACTTATAATTATATGAGTGCCACAGATTGGTTTAACGCAGGTGAAAAAATTGCTATCAACGGTTACGCACCTCGCAATTATGCTGTTATCCCTTGGGAAGACCCAGCACCTACGCATTATGGTAAGGTTGTGGATTGGTTCTTGGATGGACAATATGTGCTCAAGCGAAACAATGTTTTTAAAATAACTGACCTTAGAACAGGACTGGTTATCAATGTCAAAATGCTAGGGGGCTACAATCATAGCGATATTGAGCCTTTGACCGTCAGTGATACGCAAGTCATGAAAACGCTATTCCCAACCTGGACTTGGACACCTCGCCCTGTTGTCGTTTTTAAAGATGGTATGAACATTGCCGCTTCACTTTCAGGCATGCCACATAGCTTCGACTCCACGCCCGATAACGGCGTTGCTGGACATTTCGATGTCTACTTGAAAAACAGTGTCCCGCATGGTTCCGCAACAAATTCATACATCCAAACGCATTATGATAACGTTTTACAAGCGGCTGGATTGAAATAGCAACACAAAATAGGAGCTGGTCAGTGTCTTTTACTGAAACAGCTCCTATTTTCATGATTAGTGATATTTTCTGGTATTGCATCTTGACATACTAGCAAAATATAGGGTATAATACAATTCGGATTAGCACAGACTAGCTTTCAAAACAAGTCAATCTTTAATACATACTAATCTTAGATTAAAACATAACCAGCGGAGGGAGGCAAAACGCAAGTGCGCGTTTTGAAACACCGACCGACAGATGGTTATGATTTTAATCAAGATTAGTATTATATCATGCGGGATTGTGTAATGGTAGCACGAGTGACTCTGACTCACTTCGTGAGGGTTCAAATCCTTCTCCCGCAGCCATAAAAAGCCCCTAATTGTGATGCAATTAGGGGCTTTTTAACGAAATAAGACTTATATTAAGTAACGCTTGATATTGTAAACGCTATGAATTAATGTCACCCATGTAGTTGAATTTAGTTGCTAAATAGGTCATTTATGTTACTGCCATGTATGATTCGTTAAAAATGGTGTTGCATTTTTAGCAAATTAACGCTATAATATGAAGTACAGTGCATTGTTCGACAGTTGCTACAAAAAGAGATGCATTGCATTAAAAATGTTCATATTTACAACCTTGAAAGGGCTTACTGGTATTACCTATGAAGAAAGTAATCATCTATACAGACGGTGCTTGTAGCGGTAATCCTGGCGCAGGTGGCTACGGTGCAATTTTGATGCACGGCGAGCTTGAAAGGGAAGTTACAGGCTATGCACCACATACCACCAACAACCGCATGGAGCTATGTGCTGCTATTGCAGCGCTAGACGTATTGAAACAGCCTTGTGAGGTGGATTTATATTCCGATAGTGCTTATTTGGTCAATGCAATTAATAAAAATTGGATTTTGAATTGGCAAAAGAATGGTTGGAAAACCTCAAACAAGCAACCTGTAGAAAATCAGGATTTATGGCAACAAATTATTACACATACCCGTACACATACCGTACATTTTCATAAAGTCAAGGGGCATTCAGACAATCCATACAATAACCGCTGTGATGCTCTAGCCAGGGGCGCAATAGATAGCAAAAGGGGGTCATGAGATGAAAAATAGAGTTTGGGTAAAAACCGTTAGCATCGTCGTCGTTGTATTCTTTTTACTGGTAACTATTTTACCATTACTAGCCATTCCAATTTTTAGCGGTAAATAATACTAACCATCGCATCGCAAAATCAAAAAGCGGAAAATATTGAGTTGAACCGTAAAAAAGAGACAAGATTTTCCATCTATCGGAATTTCTGTCTCTTTTCAATTTTATCAATTAACTACGTTTTAAATACACTGGCACGCCGTCCTTAAATTGCGGCGTTGTTTCGCCCATGATGAGCGGCATCGCATAATCCACAAATGCTTGTGTGACATCGTTACCCTCCTTCGCAATCCATTCTGTTGGGATAATTTTTTCGCCGTTTGCGATGCCTTCAATGTCTTTGCTTTCAATGGTTACTTGATAAGGCTTGTCACAAAGCCTTTTAAACACCATGATTTTGCCCGTGCTCCCAGCAATCGCCTCTTTCACCGCTTGTATACCAATTTGCTCGGATTCCGAGATGTCCGTGAGCGATGTCAAATGCCCTGCACAACGCTGTATGACATTCACCTCAACACCACGCGCCTTGCAGCCCAATAGTGATCTGACCCTATTTTCTAACACCTTCGCCGTGCCACTTAAGCATTTATGCCCGAACGCATCGGTCATGCCACTGCTCGCATTTTCACAAACGTATGTACCATCCGCATACCGTACGCCCTCGCTCACCGCTACTACAACATTTCGGATGCCCCTATTTTGCAAAGTTTTTATATCTTTTATAAATTGTTCATCGTTAAACGGTGTCTCTGGTAGGTATATTAAATGCGGTGCTAGCAAGCCTTCTGCCCTAGCAAGTGCAGAGGCGGCGGTTAGCCAGCCTGCATTTCGCCCCATAATTTCAACAATCGTTACTGAATTCAAGTCATACACATCACAGTCAATCCCGATTTCACGAACAGTGGTTGCGATATATTTTGCGGCTGAGCCATAGCCTGGTGTATGGTCTGTTCCGAGCAGGTCATTGTCGATGGTTTTTGGCACGCCTATAATGCTAATAGGATAGCCTATTTCTTTCGCATAAGCGCTAATCTTTGCCACTGTGTCCATCGAGTCATTGCCACCAATGTAAAAAAAGTACTTGATTTGATAGGCAAAAAATATTTTAAATATTTCTTCGAATATGGCACGATTTTCTGCAATTTTAGGTAGCTTGAAACGGCAAGAGCCAAGATAAGAGGCTGGTGTGTTTTTTAAAGCTGGTAAAAAATCCACTTTATCTGCCAACACACCTAAATCAATAAACTTTTCTTTCAAAACCCCTTCGATCCCGTTAATTGCACCGTATATTTTACCAATTTCCTTGTTTTGCATTGCCTCTTGCACCACACCACAAAGCGAAGCATTAATAGCGGCCGTAGTCCCGCCCGATTGTCCTACTATACAATTACCTTTTGTTGACATATAAAGTACCATCTCTTTCAATAATTTTAGTTATGATTCACTTTATACTAATCTTGATTAGTATAAAGTGACGACATTGATAATCTAACCTAAAAAAGACAGACACTTAAATAAATGTCTGTGTCAGATATTTAAAGTATATTTACGCCGTTTCTACTGATGCCGCATCCTGCAAGCCCAAATCCCTAATTGCCGCTTCACGCAGCTTGAATTTCTGAATTTTGCCACTCGCTGTCATGGGGTAGCTTGCAACGAATTGTACATAGCTTGGTACTTTATGACGTGCCATATTATTCAACACAAACTGCTTGCACTCGTCCTCTGACCATGTCGCACTGTCCTTTAAAATGATAAATGCCATCACTTCCTCGCCAAACTTCTTGCTTGGCACGCCTACAACCTGGACATCCTGCACCGATGGATGGGTGTATATCAATTCCTCTATTTCACGTGGGTAAATATTCTCACCACCACGGATAATCATGTCCTTCATTCTACCCGATATTTTGTAGTACCCTTCCTCGTCCATGACAGTCAAATCGCCTGTGTGGAGCCAGCCCTCAGCATCAATCGCCGTGCGTGTCGCCTCTTCCATCTTGTAATAGCCCTTCATGACAAGATACCCTCTGGTGCATAATTCGCCCTGCTGTCCTGCACCAAGCGTCTCCCCTGTCTCTGGGTTCACAACCTTTACCTCGGTCTGTGCCATTGCCTTACCCACAGTGCTGACACGCTTTTCAATGCTATCATCCGCATCGGTCATCGTGATAACGGGCGAAGCCTCTGTCTGACCATACGAAATAACAATTTCACGCATGCCCATTTTATCAATCGCTTGCTTCATGACTGAAATTGGACAAGGTGAGCCTGCCATGATGCCTGTTCGCAAGGATGATAAATCATATTTTTCAAAGTCTGGATGCTCTAGCATAAAGATAAACATAGATGGCACACCATGCACGGCGGTGCACTTTTCCGCTGCTATGGTTTGCATGACCGCTGTTGGGCTGTAAAATTCTACAGGCACCATGGTTGACGCATGTGTCACACACGCCAAAACCGCCAACACCAAGCCAAAGCAATGGAAAAACGGTACAGGAATGCAAAGACGGTCAATGGGCGAAAAGTGCATTTTATCGCCAATGAGCAAGCCATTATTGATAATGTTATAGTGCGTGAGCATGACACCCTTTGGAAAGCCAGTCGTGCCAGAGGTGTATTGCATGTTGATGACCTCATGCGCATCCAAGGTGTTTTGTACGGCGTATAATACCTCATCCGATACCCCTTCACCCATCGCCATGATTTGCTTCCAATTGAGCATGCCATCGGGCGTATGTTCATCTAAATAGATGACGTTTTTGAGAAAAGGCACCTTTTCGCAATGCAAATCCCCGGGTGTGGATGTTTTGAGATCTGGAATGAGCTTGTTTATAATTTCCACATAATGACTGTCCTTAAACCCGTCTATCATGATCAGTGTGCTTGCATCGGACTGCTTTAACAGATATTCCAACTCAAAAACCTTATAGCTAGTGTTTACGGTTACCAAAACCGCACCGATTTTGGCAGTGGCAAACATGGTCACCACCCATTCAGGATAATTGGTTGCCCAAATCGCCACATGGTCACCTTTTTTAATGCCGAGCTTTAAAAAGCCCTTCGCCGCTTGCTTGCACACCTCATTGAACTGTGCATATGTATAACGCAAATTGGTTTGTGGAAAAACCAGCGCTTCCGTAGTCGGGTGCTGTGCACTGATATCGTCTAAAAAATCCCCTAAGGTTTTGTTAATAAAGTTAGACATAAAGACCTCCTTGTGGTTGATGGTAGAGGAACGTAGTGGGCGCTGCCCACACCCGCCCCTTTTTGAAAAAAGGGGACAAAAACTTTAATTGGGGGTTTTAAAAATCAAAGTTTTAATCAATTTTTTTCAAAAAATTGCTGGGTTAAGGGATGGAATCCCTTATCGTCGTCCGCAGACGGCGAAATCTTAACACTCAAAGAGTATTTTTCTTTGTTACTTTCTTTTTACGATAGAAAAAGAAAGTAAGGTTTTGCCTACATTAAAAATTAAAGAAAAATAAAAACCCCATCCCTGAAAAGGACGAGGTTATCGTGTACCACCTTTAATTCATCATGACATCGCTGTGCATGACCTTAAAAAGTCAAAGACTTTGAAGGTTATAACGCAACCAACGGTAACGGCTTACAAATAATTCCCATTTCAACCGCACAGCTCTG
This sequence comes from Clostridia bacterium, assembly GCA_014378955.1. Lineage (GTDB taxonomy): Bacteria > Bacillota > Clostridia > SK-Y3 > JACMMQ01 > JACMMQ01. The sequence goes on along the minus strand of JACMMQ010000276.1, from coordinate 2,372 downwards.
GAGTGAGGAAATGTATGCTTGTATCGATTTTCACCAGCCATCGATTCTCTAAAAAGCAAGCGTTACAATATTGTCTCCATCATCACTTTTCATGATAAAATTTGAGTGAATTGTAACATATTTTAGTACCAGTTGTCAAGCCTTTTGTGAGTAATTTACAAAGCAACCCACCTGCAATGCAGGATCTAGATAGCTTTTCGGGTCTGTGCTCATCAAGCGTTCTATTTTATAGCCATTTTCCGTTTGTGAAACCTCCACCGATTGCCCCTTATACTGCATCATTTGTCGAGGCGCTAGCGTGGCATTTGAATCGCCAAATATGACATCCATTGGGATGATGGAATGAATCACGCTTGCTCACCTGCCTTTTTTTTACGCCCTTCCTCTATCATGCTATATATTTTTTCAAGTGCTTGCGACAAACCGCCCACTTCATTGATTAACCCACACTTGACAGCATCCTCACCAAACAGTATCGTCCCCACATCGCTTGCCATATCACCTGTCTTGAGCATCATTTCTTTAAATTTTTCTGGTGTCGTGCTAGAATGCCGCTTGACAAATTGCACCACACGTTCTTGCATTTTATCAAAATATTCAAACGTTTGTGGAATGCCAATGACCAAGCCGTTCATGCGAATGGGGTGTATCGTCATCGTAGCAGATGGGGCAATATAAGAATAAGAAGAAGCCACCGCTAGCGGTACGCCAATGCTATGTCCACCCCCTAGCACCAATGAAACAGTAGGCTTCTGCATGCTTGCTATCATTTCAGCGATTGCAAGTCCTGCTTCCACATCGCCACCCACGGTGTTTAGTATGACCAATAAGCCATGTACATCTCTATTTTCTTCTATTCCTACTAGCTGTGGTACAATATGCTCATATTTCGTGGTTTTATTTTGCGGCGGTAGCACAATATGCCCTTCGATTTGACCGATTATTGTTAAACAGTGAATATTGCCTCTTGGATTTTCTACGGTCGTACTACCTGTTTCCTTGATTGTTTCTTCCTGCTCTTTTTCTTTGTCTTTTCCTTCTGCATCAACCGAAAATGTCACCTTGTTTTCTGATTTCATAAAGACACTCCTCTCAATATACGTTATTATTGATAAAAAGCGTGTAAAACATACATTTTCTATTTAATTTGATTGTCAAAGGAAAAAACCTTGCAAAATCATTGGAATTAAGATAAACTATGTGTTAAATAATTTTGTAGCTTGAAACACCAAAGGACGGTTAAATATGTATAACATTCTCAATAAAAATATTTTAAATAGCCAAGTGACCTTGCTTGAAATTAAAGCACCACTCATTGCCAAAAAGGCAAAGCCTGGACAGTTTATTATCTTGCGCGTGGATGAAAATGGTGAACGCATTCCACTGACCATTGCTAACTTTGACCGTGATAAAGGAACCATTACCATTATTTTTCAAACGGTTGGTAAAACGACGTTAGCACTTAGTATGCTAGAAATTGGCGATGCCCTTTTAGACTTGGTTGGTCCACTTGGTGTCCCAACACATTTGGACGGTATCAAAAAGGCGGCAGTGATTGGCGGCGGCTTGGGCACGGCGATTGCGTACCCCATTACCAAAAAACTGTTTGAAATGGGTGCAGAAGTACACACCATTGTGGGCTTTCGCAACAAGGACCTAATCATTTTGCAAGATGAAATGCAGGCGATTAGCACTAACCTATATGTTACCACCGATGACGGTTCAAATGGCAACCAAGGCTTTGTGACGAATGTACTAAAGGATTTAATTGAAGGCGGTCACGAATTTGACACGGTTTTTGCGATTGGACCTTTGGTCATGATGAAGGCGGTCAGTGCGCTCACAAAGCAGTTTGACGTCAAAACCATTGTTAGTATGAATACCATCATGATTGACGGCACTGGCATGTGTGGCGGCTGTCGCTTAACGGTGGGTGGCGAAACGAAATTTACTTGCGTGGATGGCCCTGATTTTGATGGTCATTTGGTGGATTTCGACCAAGCCATTGCACGTCAACGTATGTTTAAAGCGCATGAAAAAACCGCCAACGACCAACATATCTGCCGATTAGGAGGTAACGACAATGCCTAATATGAACGCAAAAAAGACACCCATGCCCGAACAAGACCCACATATAAGAAATCGCAATTTCAATGAGGTTACGCTCGGTTACTCCGAACAGCAAGCGCATGCCGAAGCAACAAGATGCTTACACTGCCAAAACCGTCCATGCATGACAGGGTGTCCTGTGAATGTGCAAATTCCAGCATTTATCGCCTTGGTGGAAAAAGGCGATTATGCAGGCGCATATGAGACCATCAAGCAAACCAATTCCCTCCCTGCGGTATGCGGTAGAGTTTGTCCCCAAGAGT
>JACMMQ010000005.1 GCA_014378955.1 Clostridia bacterium | reverse complement strand
CAGCCGGGGTGTATGATGTAACATTATTTATAACCAACAGCTTAAAGCCATTTATGAAAATGATTTACAACTTCTAAAAATATTTTTAAACGCATATTATAACAAGGGCTAGGGATGGTAAGAGGGGTGGCAATTTCTTGGAAAAACAATCATTAACGATAATAGCAGCTTTTATGATCGTGATCATGCTTGTAAATTCTGCATTTGCATTTTATACCGATCGTAAGATTAGAAAAATTACAAACGACATACAAAGCACCCGTATACAATTGCAAGAAAAGGATAAGCAAATCAAGCAATTAAATGATGCGGTAACCGAAAAGGATAAGCAAATCAATTTCCAAAAGGACGAAATTCATAAATTAAACAAGCTTTTGCAGTCAAAAAGAGGTAAGTGGGCTGAGGCATTAGCCATGAGAGGTCGTATAACGGGTCCTAAAATTGCATATTTAACGTTCGACGACGGGCCAGGTCCTCATACCTATCAGATTTTGCAAGTTTTAAAGGAGCATGGAATCAATGCTTCTTTTTTTGTCGTAGGGGCTAAAGCAGAGGAGCAGCCCGACCTCGTGAGAGCGCAATTTCAAGCAGGGCACGCTGTTTTACCCCATACATATTCGCATAAATACAGTGAAATATATGCCTCTAAGGACGCTTTTTTGAATGATTTACATCGTGTAGAACATACTATAACAAGTATATTAGGCTTTGCAGTGCCTAAAATATTCCGCTTTCCAGGAGGCGTTACCAATGCTGTTGCTTCAAGGGCAGTGATGACAGGCATCGTCAAGCAACTGCATGGTGAAGGCTATATATATGCAGATTGGAATGCAAGCGCCGCTGACACGGCGATTGGTAGGAACAAAGACACGGAATTAGGCAATATTTTAAATGCGAGTCAAGATAAGAATGAAGTGGTTATCTTGTGTCACGATATTCAGCCAGACACCCATACGCTCGATATGCTCGGTGAGCTGATCAAAACGATGAAAGCGAGGGGCTTTATCTTTAAAACCTTTCGAGATATTTCAGACGAAGAGATATATCGATTGAGCGCAGTGGGCACAATCAATCTGAATTTGGAGAAGCTACTGGGTAATTGAAAACATAAAGGACGAAATGAGGAGAATAACATTGACGAGAATATTGGACAGCTTAAGACCTGTTAAAATTACACGAAATTTTACGAAATACGCCGCAGGCTCGGTTTTAATAGAGATGGGCGATACAAAGGTGATATGCACCGCAAGCATAGAGGAAAAGATACCGCCGTTTATAGAGCGTGGGAGCGGCAAGGGCTGGGTGACAGCGGAATATAGCATGCTGCCTTCGGCGACATCTACTCGAAATAAGCGTGATATTGCGAAGCTCAAATTGAACGGTCGTACAAGTGAAATTCAACGTTTAATCGGGCGTGCATTGCGCTCGGTTGTTGATTTAGATAAGCTGGGTGAGCGTTCTATCCTCATTGATTGTGATGTCATTCAAGCAGACGGTGGTACAAGAACAGCCTCTATCACAGGCGCATTTGTCGCATTGCACGACGCATTAACCTCGCTTGTACAAGCGGGCTTATTGACGCAAATGCCATTGCTTTCACACGTTGCGGCAGTGAGCGTAGGCATCGTGGATGATCAGCCGATGCTAGACCTATGCTACCAAGAGGACTCGAATGCACAGGTGGACATGAATGTCGTGATGAATGAAAAAGGACAACTAATTGAAATACAAGGCACAGGCGAGCAAGCGCCATTTGAAGTAGCGCAGCTACATGCATTACTAGCACTTGGACAAAAGGGCATTGAGCAATTGATTGCTATTCAAAAAGAGGTATTATCCGTATAAATATTTAACAAAGCATAAAGGAGTTTGACATGAAGGTCGTTATTGCTACCAATAATCAAAAAAACTAAAAGAAATACGAAGTATTTTGGACATTCTAAATATTGAAGCGGTTTCACAACACGATTTGAATATTCAAGTTGAGGCTGAGGAAACGGCGGAAACCTTTGAGGAAAATGCGTTGCTCAAAGCAAAAGCTGTCATGCAGATTTGCCACGAAATAACGATAGCGGATGATTCTGGTTTGGTAGTGGATGCTTTGGACGGCGCACCAGGTGTGCATTCCGCCCGCTATGCTGGCGAGGGTGCAACAGACGCTGACCGTAATCAAAAGCTTCTAAACGCATTGAAAGACGTCCCAGAGGACAGGCGCACAGCGCGATTTGTATGTGCCATTGCAGTGGTGTATCCAGACGGCAACTGCTTTACCGTGCGAGGGGAATGTGAAGGCGCGATAACAACTACAGGCATAGGCACACATGGCTTTGGTTATGATCCGTTGTTTTTGATTCCGAGCGAGGGCAAAACGATGGCGCAGTTAGCCGATACGGTCAAAAACCAAATCAGCCATCGTGCAAAAGCATTGCAACTACTTCAAAAGAAATTTAAAATATTATAGTGTGGTTGTGCATACTATTTATATATACACATTTAACTTGTATCCGTTTTCGGAACGAGATTAGGAGGAACTTATGAAAAGTAAAATCACGACAAGAACCATTACAACGGTGGGTGCATTAACCGCATTGATTTGGGTTATGTATTTATCAGGCATCGGCTTTATCCCCACACCTTGGGGTCTTAAAATCACCATTATGCATTTACCTGTTATCATTGGAGCCATATTAGAAGGGCCATTTGTGGGTGCGTTTTTAGGGCTGATGTTTGGCATCACCAGCATGCTTCAAAATATGGGTGGACCATTTGGACCTATCTTTTTAGATCCTATGGTGTCTGTAGTGCCAAGAATATGTATAGGCTTGGTTGCGTATCTTTGTTATCGCTATTTTCCTGAGCGTCCACGCGCATTTCGTGTCGGCTTAGCAGCAGCGTTTGCAACGTTTACCAACACCGCTGGTGTATTAGGAACAATATATTTCTTTCACGCAAAGCAATATATTGAAAGTAAGCACATTGACCCAACAACGTTAAAAGCTGTGCTGTGGGGAGTGGTCGCAACCAATAGTATCCCTGAAATCATTGCTGCGGTTATTATTACGGTTGCAGTCGTATTATCCGTACAAACTGCATTAAGAGATAAAAAATGAAAAAGTTGCACCATTTTACGAAAAAGGCTTGACTTCAAGGCGTTTATTTAGTATGCTGGTAGTATTCTAAATATAGAAGTTGCATACATTGAAAAGGAGCGGTAAACGAATGGTTTTAAAAGAAGTCATCGTACAAAATCAAGTGGGACTGCACGCTAGACCTGCTACATTCTTTATCCAAAAAGCGAACGAGTTTAAAGCCAATATATGGGTAGAAAAAGAAGAAAGAAGAGTAAACGCAAAGAGTTTGCTTGGCGTTTTATCTTTAGGGATATCAAAGGGAACGCAAATAACCATCATTACAGATGGTGAGGATGAAGCAGCAGCCGCTGATGCAATGGAAAAGCTGATAGAATCCAATTTTGCTGAAAACTAAATCAGTACAAGTACTTAAGATTTATCAAAACT
>JACMMQ010000275.1 GCA_014378955.1 Clostridia bacterium | reverse complement strand
TTTAACAGATGTATATTTTTCTAACATTAAGGATAAAATATCAAGGAATGAAATACATTAAAAGCAAATTAGGAGGAATTACCATGAAAAAAAGAGTTTTTAGAATGTCCTACATCATTGCGTGCTTAAGCATTGCGGCATCTTTAGTCGCTTGTAATGCACCAAAACCAACGCCATCACCTACCCCGTCAGCTACCATGAAGCCATTGGTATCCCCAGCCATTACGATACCACCAATGACTAGCCCTGCCACAAGCACTAGCCCAATGACTTCTCCACTCACGCCAAAAGCTTCTCCAGCGACCAGTCCAAAAAGCTAAAAACGCATACGCAAGCATATAAAGGTTGTTACAGTGAATGCTGTAGTAACCTTTATTTTGTTGCCCTAAGCAAAATTCCACTGAACGCTTGCTTTTTGCCGATATTTAGGATAAAATATCTCTATATAATACTAATTTTAGATTAGTATAAAAATAGCATCCCACGTTCGATTAAATGGGTGCAATAAAATTAGGAGGAACTACAGAATGAAACTTGGTAAAAAGCTTTTACTGGTTATGCTGGTCTTGGTCGCATTTACTTCCCTCGTGCTTGGTGGCTGTGCAACAACTTCAACCAAAGTATTAAAGGTGGGTGTGGATGATGTGTATCCGCCAATGGAGTACAAAGAAAACGGCAAGGATTCAATCGGATTTGATATTGACTTAGCAAAAGAAATTGCAAAAAGAATGGATGCTAAATTAGAATTGGTATCAACCTCATGGTCAGGCATTTTTACTGCTTTAAATGCAGACAAGTTTGATTGCATTATCTCTTCCGTCAGTATCAATGAAGAACGTCTTGCAGCATATGCAATGACAAAGCCATACATCGCAAATGCACAGGTCATCGTAGTACCTCCTGCAAACACCACCATCAAAGAACCTAGAGATTTGAATGGCAAAACAGTAGGCGCTCAAACAGAAACAACTGCTTCTGAATCTTGTGATGATTTTATCAAAAAAGGCGTTGCAAAATTTGAACTTAAAAAATACGACCAGGTTATTCAGCCTTTTGCTGATATGAAAACAGGTCGTTTAGATGCTATCGTTGTAGATGAAGTGGTTGCACGCTACTATGCTAATAAATCAGCGAATGATTTTAAAGTAGTAGGTGGGAAGTTGACCAATGAGCCAATTGGAATTTGCTTAAAGAAGGGCAATGACCAAAAGCTTGCTGAAATGCAAAAAGTTTTGGATAGCATTCGTGCAGACGGCACGTTGAAAAAAATATCCATGACCTGGTTTGGCGCTGACTTGGTGTCAGACGTACCACAAAAATAACCCGCTGACAATTCAGAATGGGGACCCCCTCTAATATGAGGGGTGTCCCTATTGTTTCGCAAAAGCAATGTATTATGAGTATAACCTTAGGGAGTTGTTGAACTTGTCCATATCCGCACAAATTATGGCAGCGATGCCTGCATTACTTGAAGGGGCTGTCCTAACATTTGAATTAACCCTATTATCCATAGTGATAGGCCTGTTCCTTGGCTTATTTATTGCCTTGGGTTTTATTGCAGCGAGTTATT
>JACMMQ010000274.1 GCA_014378955.1 Clostridia bacterium | reverse complement strand
TTCTATAGGATCTTGGCCATCTAATTTCTTTTCTAATTCAGCGACAGTCCCTAATTTCTCAACAATTTTTGAAGTTCTTGTACCTTTAGCATAAAATGACTTTGCTACATACAGTGAAGTAGAATTTTTGGATTTTGATATAGTAAGCTTCAAAACGACACCTCCAGTCCCTTATATTATATCATATTGCTACATATTCCGCAATAGTAAATTATAAAATTTGACAAAAAAATAAAGCCATATCAAGGCTTTCAGGAATATTTTAGCTATTGAACTGTCAAAGACCCGTGTAACATCTCAATTATTATTACACAAAATTAGGTTGCAATTTATAAAAATGTATGATATACTCATTCATGTAATAAATATATTGTATGGATTAATTTATTTAAGACAAGTTCTCTTTGATTATTTGGGAGTAAGATGTTTTGGTAATTTGTATCCAGATAAACAAGGAGGAAATAAAAATGGATAAGACGATAACATGCAGAGACTGTAGCGCAGATTTTTTATTCACAGAAAATGAACAGGCTTTCTACAAAGAAAAGGGTTTTGACAACGAACCACAAAGATGCCCAGCTTGTAGAGCAGCTAGCAAGCAAAAGCAAAGAGGCGGCGACAACAGAGGCGGATACGGCAACGTTCAAAGAGAAATGTTTCCAGCTGTATGTGCTGAATGTGGCAAATCAACAACCGTTCCTTTTAGACCAAACGGTGAAAAACCAGTTTATTGCAAAGATTGCTATCAACCAAGAGGTAGATAGTCAACTGTTTACTTAAACTTAGGTTAATAAGTATACAACAAATATCGTTAAAGTGGTTTTTGCCACTTGACGATATTTTTTATATTATGGGTGACTTAAATAAGATAAACCGAATAATTTTAACAATAGAACATTAATTTTGCTTTTTTGTTACAAAAGTTATAGAAATTGATTACTACATACGCAAATTATGATATTTAGCAATATAGTTACAATATTAGAAATAGACCTTGTGATAATTTAAAGAAATTCCCGCTGTGTTACTGCTAAGAAAATGTATTTTTTTACAAAATGCGACAAAGTTCGACAAATATATTCGAAATATTTTGCATTTTGTATTGCAAATTGTGGAGTTTTGATGTAGAATGTGTCTATAAGGAACTATAAAATAGAAAAGGGGCAAGATAATAATGGATAACGTAAAGAATAGGGAACTTAAGGCATCAAGAATTCGTCTTGGCATGACTCAAAAGGACGTAGCAAAATTGATTGGCATTGGCGAAACCTCTTATGTACATCGTGAAAATGGCAAGCATGATTTTTCTGTCATGCAATTGCGCAAGCTCAAAGTAGCACTTAAGCTTACAAACGAGCAAATCATCAACATATTCTTTGAATAGAAAACAGTAGAGGGCGTGCGCAAGCAGTACCTTACTTAAGTCAAATGAATTGCATCAGTAGTATTTTATTTCGGGTGAATGCGTTATGCGCATGCACCCGAATTTTCACATGTAGGGTGCATTTTTTTATGAGAAGGGCGCAACTAATACTAATCTCAGATTAAAACATAGCCAGCAGAGGGAGGCAAAACGCGAGCAAGCGTTTTGAAACACCGACCGACAGATGGTTATGATTTTAATCGAGATTAGTATAAAAAAATATTTGACTTTTTATGTTATTTTTCATATAATAGAAATATCAGTTTGTGACGCAGGCGTGCAATGCAAATATGCAAAGTGTCGGCGTGAGAACTGGGCGTGGGCGTAGCCCACTTTTATAGAATACTTCCATATAACACGTTGATGGGGACAAGTTGCGAATAAACCGTTTTTCTAAGCGAGTCGGGAGCTGGTGCAAGCCTGACGAAAAACAATTCGTACAAATCACCCCAGAGTGACACGCTGAAAGCATGCACTAAGTGCCGTAAGCGATTGTCGGGTTCTCCCGTTACAGAGAAGGCTTATTATTATTGTAAGCCAATGAGTGGGCATGAATTTGTGTCAACACAGGTGGTATCACGAATGTAACCTTTCGTCCTGTTCGGGATGGATGGTTTTTTTATGCCTTTTTTTGGATATAATATGAATGATTGGAGTGGTTAGTATGAAGGATGCTTCACATCCTTCATACTAACCATGAAATAATGCACCGCCGAATTTTTCGCCTAAGGGCGAAACGGCGAAGTGCAAAGTACCATTTATACGCCTTATCTGGCTCACGATAAGTGCGTGGTACAACTTAAATAAAAATTTTGTGAGCCTGAAAGGCTAATGGTACTTATTATGTACAAAAAAGTCGCAGCAGATATGAAATTTGCGGAGCGTGAAGTAGAAACGCTGAAATTTTGGGAGCAACAAGATATTTTCAAAAAGAGCATTGACATGCGTGAGGGCGCAGAGGTGTTTACCTTTTATGATGGACCGCCTACGGCGAACGGTATGCCACACATTGGGCACGTTTTGACACGTGTCATGAAGGACATCATCCCACGCTATAAAAGCATGAAGGGCTACAAGGTGCTTCGTAAGGCTGGCTGGGACACACATGGCTTGCCTGTCGAATTGGAAGTAGAAAAGATGTTAGGATTAGACGGCAAGCCTCAAATTGAGGCATATGGCGTTGAGCCTTTTATTGATCAATGT
>JACMMQ010000273.1 GCA_014378955.1 Clostridia bacterium | reverse complement strand
ACCTATTTGATGCAGTCGCTTGCGTTTCAGGGCTATAACAAGGAGTACGCAAAAACCTTTGGTGGCAAGGTGTGGTGGCGAGATGTACAGGCAAGCGGTGGATATAAAATCCAGCAAAATATCATTTCAAACCATTTTCGGATATTGGATAACGCAGACAGAAGGGTTTGCTCTTCTTTTGAGTTCACGTATATGGAGCATCGACTAAAGGAATTAAGCGAGGTAGCGAAATGAGTAGAGCGTATATTTTAATTCATGGTTTGGCAGGGAATCGCAGTGAATTGGCTACGCTTTACGATAGCTTGAATGAAAAAGGGCTAACGATTTATGCAATTGTTTTAAAAGGACATGAACAAAGCAACAACGAGCTAGCAAAAAGCACCCACCATGAGTGGCTCGTTTCGGCAGAGCAACAAATTCAGGCTATATCCAAACAACATGACAAGCTCGTGGTCATCGGCTTTTCAATGGGTGGGTTAATCGCTGCAAATTTGTTTGAACAGTTTGCATTTGAAAAAATTGTTTTTGTCAATTCGCCTGTGTATTATTGGGATACTAAAAAAATTATACGTAATATTTTGCACGATATTGTCACAGGCAATTATGGACATATCAAACGGTACATGGCTTCTAGTGCAAAAATACCTATTAGAACGATGGTGCAGTTTATTACTTTTTTAAACAAAAGTAAGGACAAATTTGCACACGTCACTTGCGATGCGTTGGTGCTACAAAGCAGAAATGACGATACCGTGCAAGCGAGAAGTGCCGATTACATATTTAGGCATTTAAAAGGCAAAAAGAACATCAAATTCTATGAAGGCGGTGCACATCTGATATTCCAAAGCGAAATCAACACGCTGGTGTGCGAAGACATTGTACAATACATTTTGACCCCTAAGTTGTATAATGAAATGCCCAAATAAATAAAAAAGTCCAACCCCCAAAACGCTGATATAATGTTAAAGTGCAAACAACAACATTAGTCGGGAGTGATAAAGGTTGGAACAACTAAATCATACTACAAAAAGCAAAAAAGGTAAACACCTAGTACTAATCTTAGATTAAAAGCAAAATTGCAAAAATATTTTATAAATAGCTTGCAATGTATGAATAAGTGTGATAATATTTTAAACAATATATTTCAAATAGAAATTTGCAGCAACAAGCGAATTTCAAAAAAGGTGATTGTTATGGAAAAGTGTATCAGAAAACTTCATAATAGCGTATTTACTTATTTTAGCCGTAGCTACTTTTTTAGCTTCGGTTATTTTTGGTATAGCTTTTTTCGCTGTAATGAGTCTTATCTGATATTAACATGACGCGTATACCTATAATTTGTTAATGAGAGAGATTCGTTATTCGGATCTCTCTTTTTTATATTATCAGAACTTTTAATACAGGCAAAACCTTACTTTCTTTTTCTATCGCAAAAAGAAAGTAACAAAGAAAAATACTCTTTGAGTGTTTGGATTTCGTTGTCTGCGGACAACAACAAGGGCGCCACCCACATATTGCGTAGCAATATTTCATCTATTCGACCAAATGAATGCGCTTTTTGCATTCATAGCCACGTAGGTGGCGTGGTCATTTGACCCCGCAATTTTTTGAAAAAAATTGATTAAAACTTTAGTTATTTAAATCAATCACATTAAAGTTTTTGTCCACTTTTTTCAAAAAGTGGCGGGCGTGGGCAGCGCCCACCGTACTCTATACTAAAAAAATCAGGAGGAATAAAAAATGGTTATTATTATGAAACCAAGTGCAACAAAAGAGGAAATTCAGAAAATTCAGGCGTATGTGGAAGGGCAGGGATGTAGCGTGAGCGTAACAGAGGGCATCCATCAAAGTATTTTAGGCATTATCGGTGACGTGCATACATTGGACACCGATCATATTGAATTGAGTGACAGCGTGGAGCGTGTGATGCGCGTGCAAGAGCCATTCAAAAAAGCAAATCGCAAATTCCACCCAGACAATACCGTTGTACATGTAGGGGGCGCAAGCATCGGCGGCACACAATTAGCGGTGATGGCAGGGCCTTGTTCAGTGGAAAGTGAAGAGCAAATTCTCACCATCGCACGTCAGGTAAAAGCATCTGGTGCACAGTTCTTACGTGGTGGCGCATTCAAGCCGAGAACCTCCCCCTACAGCTTTCAGGGTATGCGCTTAGAGGGCTTAGAATTGTTAAAAATTGCACGTGAGCAAACTGGCTTACCAATCGTTTCTGAAATCATGTCTGCAGATATGCTCGATCACTTTGTAGACAGTGTAGATATCATTCAAGTAGGCGCACGCAACATGCAAAACTTTGAATTGCTAAAAGAATTGGGTAAGGTCAAAACACCGATTTTGTTAAAGCGTGGACTTTCTGCAACCATTGAGGAGCTTGTGATGTCCGCTGAATACATCATGGCAGGCGGCAATGAAAACGTTATTTTGTGTGAGCGTGGTATTCGTACCTTTGAAACATACACACGCAATACACTAGATTTAAGTGCAATTCCAGCACTCAAGCGCTTAAGCCATTTGCCAGTAATCGTTGACCCATCCCATGCGGCAGGCTTGGCATGGATGGTTGAGCCATTGGCAAAGGCGGCGGTTGCGGTTGGCGCAGACGGTCTGATTATCGAAGTGCATCACGATCCACAAAATGCAAAATGCGATGGTCCACAATGTATCAGACCTGACCAATTTTCAACCATGATGAAAACCTTATCCGAGCTTGCAAAAATCAACGGACGCACATTACTATAGAAAGTGAGTGAATACCATGCGTATTGATTTAGGGCATGCAAGCTACGATTTAGTGATAGAACGAGGCTGTTTGCGTACACTGGGCGAAATGATCAGTGGTATTTATGCAGGTGATAAAATTTGTATTGTATCAGACACCCAGGTTGCGGTAAAATATGGTGAGCAGGTCGTAACGGCTTTGGAAAATAAGCGCTACCATGTCAAGCTTTTAACGTTCAAAGCAGGAGAAGAAAGCAAAACAGCGGAAACCCTGCTTGGGCTGTGTGGTCAAATGATTGATTTCGGGCTTAACCGTGGTCATTTAATCATTGCGCTGGGCGGTGGTGTTGTGGGTGATGTCACAGGCTTTGCGGCATCTATCTTGCTTCGGGGCATCCCCTACGTACAAATTCCCACCACGCTTTTGGCACAAGTGGATTCAAGCATTGGTGGCAAGGTTGCAGTGGATATGCCACAAGGCAAAAACCTGATTGGCAGCTTTTATCACCCCAAGCTAGTAGTGATTGACCCTGATGTGTTAGCCACGTTATCCCCTGCATTTTTATCAGATGGCATGGCAGAGGTTATTAAGTATGGTGCGATTTTGGACGAAACATTGTTTGAATGGCTCATGCACGAAGTGGATTTAGATAATTTTTCACAGCACGCTGAAAAAATCATTGAACGGTGCTGTGCTTTGAAGAAAAATATTGTGGAGCAGGACGAAATGGATACGGGGCTTCGTATGATTTTGAATTTCGGGCATACGGTCGGGCACGCCATTGAAAAATGCTACAATTACACCACCTATTCACATGGGCAAGCGGTCGCAATCGGTATGGTGGTTGCGGCACGTTTGGGCGAAGTAATGGGCATTACCCCAAAAGGGTGTGCGGACAAAATAAGCAAGGTATGCGAAAGATTTAATCTTTCAACAGTGTTTCCAGATTTAGCCAAGGCAGACATATTAAACGCTATGGGTGGCGATAAAAAAAATATTGGTAAAATGTTTAATTTTATTTTGCTCAAGGACATTGGGCAAGCGGTGATTACACCGTTTACGATGGCAGAATTAGAAGAAAAATTGGCATTATAAAAGCATTATAGTAGAGGTGAAAAAATGCAAGCAGTAACCATTACACCAAATGATTTAACAGGTACTGTACAAGTGCCAGCCTCCAAAAGCTTGTGTCATCGTGCAGTAATTTGTGCGGCATTGGCAGAGGGAACATCACACCTAACACATGTGAGCATGTCGGAGGATATCGAGGCGACATGCCGTGTGATGAGGGGCTTGGGCGTGCAAATAGAGGGACGTTCGGAGCAATTGACCGTGCGTGGCACAGCCTTAAATGTCCAACAAAAACCATTGGATTGCGGTGAGTCTGGCTCCACCTTGCGCTTTGCGATACCGCTTGCGTTATTGACAGACCAGCCTGTCATGTTTGTTGGCAGGGGCAAGCTGACAACTAGACCCCTTCAAACCTATTATGAATTATTTGAGCAACAGCACATACAATACCAAAACACAAAGGGCGCATTGCCACTTATAGTAAAGGGCAAGCTCAAGGGAGACACCTTCACCATGCGTGGCGATGTAAGCTCACAATTTGTATCAGGGCTGATGTTTGCATTGCCGTTATTGCAAGAAGATTCAGTCATTTCGCTCATCCCCCCAGTGCAATCCATAGGCTACATTGATTTAACGATGGATGCGATGCAAACATTTGGGGTGAAGGTGGAGAAAATAGACGAAAAGACCTACCACATCAAGGGTGGACAACTGTATCAACCAACATCGTACGAGGTGGAGGGCGACTTTTCACAGGCGGCATTTTGGTTGGTTGCAGGCGTATTGGGGCAACAAATTACCGTGACGGGCTTAAATTTAAACTCCAAGCAAGGTGATCGAGCGATTGTGAAAATCTTAACAAGCATGGGCGCAAATTTAGTGGAGCAAGACGGTCAAATCATCGCAATGCCTTCAAAATTGCACGGCACCGTGATTGATGCGGCACAATGTCCAGATTTAGTGCCTGTGTTGGCGGCGGCGGCGGCAGTGAGCGAAGGACAAACCATTATTAAAAATGCGGAGCGTTTGCGCATCAAGGAATGTGACCGTTTAGCCGCTATGTGTACAGAGCTTAACAAGCTAGGCGCATGTGTGACCGAAACAGCGGATGGCTTGGTGATTGAGGGCAAACCCTCACTAACAGGCGGACTGACCGATAGCTGGAATGACCACCGCATCGCAATGGCTTTGGCGGCCGTGTCCATGAAGGCAACCGCACCCATTACCATCAATGGTAGCGAGAGTGTCAACAAGTCATATCCGAATTTTTGGACACATTTTACCCTGTTACATGGCAATTGCAAAATCGTGGAAGGCTTGGTGAAAGCATGAGTACGACATTCGGCAGAAATGTACGGTATACCTTATTTGGCGAATCACACGGTGGCGGCATTGGCATCATATTAGATGGCTTGCCAAGCGGCGTGAAGCTAGATATGGCACAAATATATGCAGAGATGAAGCGGCGTGCCCCAGGGCAGGACGCTTTTTCCACAGCCCGCAAGGAAGAGGATGCACCAGAATTATTAAGTGGCTTTTTTGAAGGCTATACAACAGGCACGCCACTGTGTGCATTGATCAAGAATACAGACCAACGCTCGAGGGATTATGCCAAGCTAAACGAATTGCCACGCCCATCCCATGGCGATTACTGTGGCAGTGTGAAATATGGCGGTTTTCAAGATTATCGAGGCGGTGGACATTTTTCAGGACGTTTAACCGCACCCCTTGTATTTGCAGGAGCGGTCGCCAAGCAAATACTTGCGCAAAAGGGCATTGCCATTCATGCGGTCATTCGCCAAATTGGTACGATCAAGGGTGAAGGCTTTAGCGCACAAAATGTTCAGCCGGATACTTTGGACTTTCCAGTATTTGACCCTGTGGTCAAAGAAAAGATGCAGGTGGAAATATTAAAGGCAAAGCACGTAGGCGACTCGGTGGGTGGCGTTGTTGAAACGGTGATTTATCGCTTGCCTGTGGGCTTGGGCGATCCGTTTTTCGACTCATTTGAGAGCAGGCTGTCGCACCTTATGTTTTCAGTGCCAGCGGTCAAGGGCATAGAATTCGGTGAGGGCTTTGCATTGGCAAACATGCTTGGCAGTGAGGCAAATGACAGCTTTGTGAGTGATGGCAAAAACATCACCACCACATCCAATCACAACGGGGGTATTCTAGGGGGCATTACCAGTGGCATGCCAGTGATTTTTCGCACGGCATTTAAGCCAACACCTTCAATATCGAAGGAACAACAGACAGTAAACCTACGGACGATGGAAAATGAAAAGCTCGTCATTACAGGACGACATGACCCCTGTGTTGTGCCACGTGCGGTAGTGGTCACAGAAAGTGTTGCGGCGATGGTCGTGTTAGATTTTTTAGTGTGTGGAGGAAAAGTCATTGAATGAATTGGACAATATGCGGAATGAAATAGATGCCATTGATCATGATTTGACGGTGCTTTTTGAAAAAAGAATGCAAATCGTCAATGAGGTGGCTGCGTATAAAAAAAGAAACCAGCTCCCTGTTTTTCACGCCAATCGTGAAAAAGAGGTAATTGCAAAAAATAAGCAATTTTTGAATGATGTAACGTTAGCGGATGCGCTAGCGCAATTTTTGCAAGCCACGATGAACATTAGCTCTAAAGCGCAACGTCTTAAAATCACAGTGCCTTATTCGGTAGACGAGCATATCACCTGTAACACTATTGATTATACAAAAACCGTTGGATTTCAAGGTGTTGAGGGTGCTTATGGCGATATAGCGATGAAGGTTTTTTTTGGACGAAAGGTGTGCTCGAAAAACTACACCAATTTTGAGGATGTGTTTATCGCACTTAAAAATGGCGAAATTACTTACGGTGTATTACCGATTGAAAACACCTCTACAGGGGCCATTCATGAGGTAACTGATTTGATGCGCCAATACGGCTTTTATATTGTGGGCGAAAAGGTGGTAAAAATCGAACATTGCTTGATGGCCCCGAAAGGTGCGACCGTTGAAGGTTTAAAAGAAATATATTCTCACCCACAAGCCTTTGGGCAAAGCGTGAAATATTTGAAAACCATTGACGCAAAGCTTATTCCCTATTACAATACCGCCCAAAGCGCCAAGATGGTGGCAGAGCGTGGTGATGTCACAAAGGGTGCGATTACCTCCCGACAAGCGGCAGACGTGTATGGACTGACGATATTAAAGGAAAATATAGAAGACTATTCACGCAATGCCACGCGGTTTATCGTTATTTCTGATAAGCTTTTGGACAACGAAATTTGCAACAAAATGAGTATCATTGTGTCCGTCCCCAATATTAGTGGCTCGTTACATGCACTGATTAATTATTTTGCAGATTATCAGCTCAACATGTTTCGTATTGAGTCACGTCCGCATTTAGAAAATGCGTGGGAATATTACTTTTACATTGATTTCGAGGGCAATTTGAAGCAAACACAGGTGGCAATGGCTTTACAGCACATTGAGGATTTTTGTACCACCTTCCGATTTTTAGGTAATTACGGTCAAGATACATAAGGGGGTAATGATTTGGCTAATATAATTCTAATTGGCATGCCTGGCAGCGGAAAGTCAACCATCGGACACTTGCTTGCCTTGCAAACAAATCGCACCTACTTAGATGTCGATCGTGCGATAGAAAGCAACCAAGGGTTGACCATTCCGCTGATTTTTGAACGCTTTGGTGAGGCACATTTTAGAAACGTTGAGCAAATGGTTTTAAAAACCGTTTGCCAAGAGCAAAACGCAGTGATTGCAACGGGTGGCGGCGTTGTTTTGTTTCCGCAAAATGTAGCGATAATCAAGCAATCAGGCACAGTGGTATTTTTAGACCGTCCACTTTCGCATTTGCTCGCAGACATTGACATTACCAATCGACCATTGCTCAAGGATGGTGCATCGCACTTAAATGTATTATATGAACAACGTTATTCATTATATCAAGCGGCATGCGATTTTACCGTGCAAAGCATCGGCACACCGCTTGCCGTTACTGAACATATTATAAACTTATTAGGGGGACAAAAAACCATGAAAAAAACATTGCAAATTGAAGGCATGAGCTGTTCACATTGTGTCAAAAGTATAGAGCAAGCACTTTTAGCGCTAGAGGGCGTTACAAAAGTAAACGTTTCGTTAGACGATAAGGAAGCGGTTGTTGAATGTTTTGAGAATGTGACAAATGAACAGCTAAAAAATGCAGTGCAAGAGCTTGAATTTGCTGTTACGGACGTCAATTCATACTAATCTTAAAATCCCAAAACATAAGGATACTTTGTTGACAATTGCAAATAATAAGCATATAATAGCTGTACAGGATAGCGTACGTAAACGGAGGGAGAATGTTCGTGTCTATACTCAATGCAACCACTGCCAGAAATAATTTTTTCAAGCTTATGGAAGAAGCCATTACAACACACGAACCCATCTTTGTCACCGGCAAGCAAGGGAATATTGTCGTTTTATCAGAAGAGGATTACCGCTCAATGGCTGAAACTATCTACCTTTGCAATATTCCTGGTATGAGAGAAAAAATCAAAGAAGGTCTAAATACGCCATTGGAAGAATGCGTCGAGGATTTGGGCGATGCATGAACAATATAAAATTCTATATACCAAACAGGGATTAAAGGATAAAAAAACCGCCCAACAAGCTGGCTTCGGAGACAAGATTAACTCCCTATTAAAACTTCTTGCACTTAACCCATATGAACCATATCCTCCCTTTGAAAAGCTCGTAGGCGATTTAAATGGTGCGTTTTCAAGAAGAAATAATAGCCAACACCGCTTGGTATATCAAGTGTATAAGCAAGAAAAAGTTGTTAAAATTATTAGCTCTTGGACACACTATGAGTAATTACTTTAGATAAACAAAAATACAAGTAAAACGCCTCAAAAATTTACAAAAAAGCACGCCATTCTTATGTATAGTGGCTCGATTGTCAAGACAATAATTTTCAAATTCATAATGTACCCGCAGTCACCATTTCATAATCTTGTTTGCCCTTGAGCGACATCCTTGAATTTGCACGACGTAGCCGCCTGGTTACAGGTCGCCTTGACTTTT
>JACMMQ010000272.1 GCA_014378955.1 Clostridia bacterium | reverse complement strand
TATATATGTGTCTATTATATCATAAAAAATAACAAAACACAACATGTTTTTGACTAAAAAACAAAATAAAAATACCCGAAATTACCAGTTAATACAATGACTTCGGGATGTTTCGAGATAAAGGTTGCTGCAAAACATGGGATGGTTATGATTTTAATCAAGATTAGTAAAACCATATGTAACAAAAAATGAAAGTAAAACTCCTCAAATATTTACAAAAAAAGTATTCCATTCTTGGTAAAAATAAGGTATAATAGAATAGTATAATGGCTGATTATCTGTTTGGTTGAAAGGAGTTTTATTGTGTTTAGTTTTTTAAATGTTTTTGGATTTGGACAAGATATTGGTATTGACTTGGGAACAGCGACTGTTCTAGTATACATAAAGGGCAAAGGTATCGTATTGAGAGAGCCATCAGTTGTGGCAATTGATCGTGATACCCATCGTGTTTTAAAGGTTGGTGAGGAAGCACGCTTGATGCTCGGGAGGACGCCTGGCAATATCATTGCCATTCGACCACTTAGAGATGGTGTTATTTCTGACTATGACATAACAGAAAAAATGCTTAAGCATTTTATTAAAAAGGTTTGCGGTAGACGTATATTTAAGCCTCGCATCATCATTTGTGTACCCAGTGGTGTAACAGAGGTTGAGGAACGTGCAGTAAGAGAAGCGGCTACACAAGCTGGTGCACGCAAAACCTATTTGATTGAAGAACCAATTGCAGCAGCGATTGGCGCAGGAATTGACATTTCTAAGGCTTGTGGCTGTATGGTCGTGGATATTGGCGGTGGTACAACGGACATCGCTGTTATTTCGTTGGGTGGCACTGTTGTTTCTAATTCTATTAAGGTAGCAGGGGACAAGTTTGATGCCGCAATCATACGTTATGTGCGCAAAAAGCACAACATCATGATTGGGGAGCGCACCGCAGAGGAAATGAAAATCATGATTGGCTCGGCTTTCCCACGTGAAACAGAAGTGGTGATGGATGTCAGAGGCAGAAACCTTATTTCGGGCTTGCCAAAAACAGTGGAGGTAACCTCTACTGAAATGTTAGAAGCACTCGAAGAGCCGGTGGCGGCGATTGTGGATGCGACATTGTCAGTGCTAGAAAAAACACCCCCTGAGTTGGTTGCAGACATCAGCGATCAAGGGATCGTATTGACTGGTGGCGGTGGCTTGCTTTATGGCTTGGACAAGCTGTTGCAAAAGAAAACAGGCATTGCGTGTAAGGTTGCACCAGACACCATTTCATGCGTAGCGATTGGCACAGGCAAGGCATTGGATAATATTGAAGTGCTTGAGCAAGCTAGAAGGAAGCGATAGCAGGCTGAGCCTGCACCCAATTCGCACATTTACATTGTGTCAATTGAAAGATATCGCCTGCGTTAAGGCTAATAATTTGATAAAATAAATTTTAGGGTAGCCCTTGCTATCCTTTTGTTTTGCTGAAAGAATTATCAGTTTATTGCACTGATGAAAACCTTACTTTCTTTTTCTATCGCAAAAAGAAAGTAACAAAGAAAAATACTCTT
>JACMMQ010000271.1 GCA_014378955.1 Clostridia bacterium | reverse complement strand
TTCTTGAATACCGCCATGTTTCTTGCGAATAATCGTTCCTTCAAACATTTGAATTCTTTCACGTGTTCCTTCTTTTACTTTTACATGTACCTTCACAGTGTCGCCGATCAAAAGGTCTGGCAAATCGGTTCTTATCTGTTCAGCAGAAATTGATTGTAATAAATTCATTTTTATTTTCCTCCTTTCATCATAGACGTTCTTGCCGCAAGTGTAAGCGACAGCGGACCGCCCGTGTCATACCGAAATATATTATCATAGTTGTAAGCAAAACACAAGTTTTTTTTACACCTTTCGGCTTGTTTTTTTACCTGACTCGTTTTGTATAACCTTTTCGTACATATCAGGGCGTTTTTGTTGTGTTCGCAACATTGCTTGCTCATGTCGCCATTTCTCAATATTGGCATGATGCCCATTCAACAAAATCTCTGGCACCAGCTGCCCCATAAAGTCCGCAGGACGGGTGTAGTGCGGATATTCCAACAGTCCATTATAATGCGACTCCTCGGTAAATGCCGCTTCATCGCACAGCACCCCTGGCACCATACGACACACCGCATCAATGACCGCCATTGCAGGGATTTCACCGCCTGTGAGTACAAAATCACCTAGCGATATTTCAATATCGACAATTTTTTCAAGAATACGCTCATCCACGCCTTCATAATGTCCGCACAGCAAAATATAATGCTTGTTTGCTAGCATTTCCTTTGCGATTGTTTGGGTGAAAGGCTTTCCCTGTGGCGACAAATACACCACAATCGGCTTGTCCGCAAGCCCCTCGGTTAGGTGCATAAACGCATTGTATATAGGTGCGGCCTGCATCACCATGCCACTGCCACCCCCATAGGGGTAATCGTCCACACGGCGGTGCTTGTCGGCAGTATAATCACGAATGTTGTGAAAATTGAGCGTTACCAAACCGCTCTCTCTTGCTCTGCCAATGATGCTATTGCCCAAAACCGCTTCAAGCATTTCAGGGAATAAGGTTAAAACATCAAACCTCATCGTCAAGCAACCCTTCCATCGGTGTAATGACCATAATTTTTTGCTCGATATCAACTGACTTCACGACCTGCTTGATGGCAGGAATAAGCACATCTGGCTTGCCTGCACGCTTGACTATATATACATCCGTTCCGCCTGTTTGTAGTACATCGTCTATCTTGCCTAACACACTACCGTCCTCTAAGGTCACGGAAATTCCAATCAAATCGATAATGAAATACCGATCGTCTGGCAATTGTACCGCTAATGCACGGTCTATTTTGACGAGCTTTTCACGCAATTTATCACCTTGCTCGCAGCTATCGATGCCTTCAAACTTGATAATCAAGTGTGTGTTTGCAAACTTAATTTTATTGATTTTCATTTCGCCAAAGCCCTCAACATACACCGATGTCAAGTCCTCGAAACGGCTCATATCATCGGTATAAGGCGTGACCTTAACTTCACCTTGTATGCCATGGGTATTGTATATTTTGCCAATCGTCATTTGCTCCATTTTTTTCTCCAATTGCTGATTATTGATCTACAATATCAACCGTTACTTTTTTCTTTTCAATCGTAGCTGATGCTTTGACAACGGTGCGAATGGCTTTTGCAATCTTTCCTTGCTTGCCAATGACCTTGCCCATGTCCTCTGGTGCAACACGCAATTCTAATAACAACGCATCTTCACCACGAGAAATTTCGGTCACCATCACAGCGTCTGTTTCGTTTACCAACGATTTTGCGATATATTCTAATAATTCTTTCATCGTTATCCCTCCATCATTCTATGTTATCTATATCCACTGTCGTCAACTTAAGCGAAATTACATGCATATTTACCGTAGGGGCGGGCTTTATGTCCGCCCGAATTTGGTGCATTTGGGCAGACACAAGGCCTGCCCCTACATCCAAGCCTACTTAAGTTAACGACCGTGTATCTATATCAGACAAAAGCTAACACGCTTTTGTAGCCATAAGTTTAATGTGTATCAAAAATGTGATTATGATTGGGGCTATATCGATTAAAATAAGCCCCAATATCACAAGGCAATAACGCCCTATACTACGCCCTTATGCTTCAACAATGATCTTACTGTATCAGTTGGTTGAGCACCATTTTTAATCCAATTTGCCGCTTTTTCAGTATCAATTACTACTGTTGCTGGCTTAGTTAATGGATCGTAAGTACCGATTTCTTCGATAAATCTACCATCACGCGGAAAGCGAGCATCTGCAACAACTACTCTGTAAAACGGTGCTTTTTTTGAGCCCATTCTCTTTAAACGGATTTTAACTGCCATGTATTTCACCTCCTTACAAATTTCACTTCTACATTACCCATCTATATAAACATATTACCATGTAATGTACTACTAATTACTTGCCGAAGAACGGCATTTTCATTTTGCCACCATGCTTCATTTTGCCCATCTTACCCATTTTGCCCATGTCGCCCATCTGCTTCATCATCTTTTTCATTTGCTCAAACTGCTTGATTAAGCCGTTGACCTCGTGCATACCCGTGCCGCTTCCCTTGGCAATTCTTTGCTTGCGACTAAAGTTTATGATTTGCGGATTTTCTCGTTCTTTTTGCGACATGGATTTGATAATGGCTTCAATGTGTGCAAGCTTTTTATCGTCAATTTGCACATTGTCCAGCATTTTTGCATCCACGCCTGGGAGCATCCCAAGCATTTGCGTAAGCGGACCCATTTTTTTCATTTGCTCCAATTGTCCCAAAAAGTCATTATAATCAAACGTTTGTGTGCGCATTTTCTTTTCTAGTTCCGCTGCCTGCTTATCGTCAAATGCATCCTGTGCCCTGTCAATCA
The DNA here is from genome assembly GCA_014378955.1 of Clostridia bacterium. Taxonomy (GTDB): domain Bacteria; phylum Bacillota; class Clostridia; order SK-Y3; family JACMMQ01; genus JACMMQ01. Next base: position 29 of record JACMMQ010000271.1, on the reverse strand, counting down.
GTGTTAACACATCGCCCATGCCCAAGATT
>JACMMQ010000270.1 GCA_014378955.1 Clostridia bacterium | reverse complement strand
CGATGTGCTCTGGTGCTTCCTCATATCGATCAAACTTTGCTGTAAATGCACCCCTTGCTTGTGTCATCGATCGGAGGTCTGTCGCATAGCGGAATATTTCTGCCATTGGTGCTTCTGCCAACACCTGTTGCAAGCCCTCGCCCATCGGATTCATGCCCAAAATGCGTCCACGTCGCTTGTTCATATCGCCAATGACATCACCCATGTAATTGTCTGGTACGATGACCTCGACATGCGCAATTGGCTCTAACAGCACAGGACTTGCCATCGCCAAGCCTGTTTTGTACGCAGCATGCGCCGCAATTTTAAACGCCATTTCTGAAGAATCCACCGCATGATACGAGCCATCCACCAATGTTGCCTTTAAATGCACCATGGGATAGCCTGCTAACACCCCATGTGGCAAGCATTCCTGCAAGCCTTTTTCAACGGCTGGAAAGAAGTTTCTTGGCACTGCACCGCCAAACACCTTTTCTTCAAAGGTCAGCCCTTCCGCTTGCCCTGGCTCAAATTCTATCCAAACATGCCCGAACTGTCCATGACCGCCCGATTGCTTTTTATGCTTGCCTTCCACCTTTACTTTTTTACGAATCGTTTCACGGAATGCCACCTTCGGCACGATTAAGTCCACCGCTACCCCGAATTTCGACTTGAGCTTGCTCACGATCACTTCTAAATGCTGGTCACCCAAGCCAGACACCAATAATTGATGCGTTTCTATATTTTGTTCTAATTGAATGGTTGGGTCTTCCTCCACCAAACGATGTAAGCCGTTGCTAATCTTTTCCTCATCGCCCTTTGCCTTCGGCACAATTGCCATTGATATACACGGCGCTGGAAATGAAACACCTTCTAATATAATAGGGTTATGCACATCACACAACGTATCGCCTGTATTGGTATGGGCGAGCTTTGTCACAGCACCGATGTCCCCTGCGGTGATTTCGCTCACCTCAATTTGCCTTTTACCACGCAAAATGTATAAATGCCCGATTTTTTCTTGCGTATCGGTCACCGCATTGTACACCATGCTATCGGCCTTGAGCGTGCCTGAAAATACCTTGAACACCGATAATTTTCCTACAAACTGGTCTGCAACGGTTTTAAACACCAATGCTGAAAGGGGTTCATCGGGTGATGGCTTGCGCTCTAATTTCGTGTCGCTATTGGGCTTCACACCCACTGCACTGCCCATTTCATCGGGCGATGGAAAATAATCATAAATCGCTTCCATGAGCGCACGCACGCCAACGGTTGAAAATGTCGAGCCGCACAGCACAGGTACAATTGTCCCTTCCTCTACACCAATACGCAAGGCGTGGTGAATTTCATCCACTGTAAATTCATCCCCTGCAAAATAGCGTTCCATGAATGCCTCACTTGTTTCGGCGGCAGACTCAATGAGCATGCTCCGAATTTCTGCGACCTTGTCCTTGACTTCATCGGGAATTTCAATATCCACTAATTTATCGCCTACCAATTTACGAGAGGTTTGCTCGACGACATTGACCATGCCGACAAAATGCTCACCCTCCCAAATAGGGACTTGAAACGGTGCAATGGTTTTGCCAAATACGTCACGCAGCTGGTCAACGGTACGGTAATAGTCCGCATTATCCTCGTCCATCTTGTTCACAAAAACAATACGTGGAATTTTTCGCTCCGTTGCATATTGCCACGCTTTTTCTGTGCCGACCGAAACGCCAGACTTGCCACTCACGACAATCACCGCCGAATCCGCCACACGCACCCCTTCCATCACCTCACCCACAAAGTCAAAATAACCGGGCGTATCAATAATGTTATATTTATCACCCTTCCATTCTAACGGCAGTATGGAAGTGCTTAAGGAACTTTTTCGTTTAATTTCCTCTGGGTCATAATCGCTTACAGTATTTCCTTCTGTCACTTTTCCCAATCTGTCAGAAGCCCCTGCGATATAAAGCATTGCTTCAGCTAAAGATGTCTTGCCAGCACCGCCGTGAGCTATCATACAGACATTGCGAATTTTGTCAATCGGATACTTGTTCATTTCGATCTCCCCTTTGTGTAATAATAAGTGCATATTATAAACTTATATTCTATATTGGTTTTAAATATCCTTCTTTTCTGTGAAAAGTTCCCAACAAAATTTTATATTCTTCCACATGTTCGTGAATGTTGCACATATTGCAGAATTGTTATATAATAGGGGGATAACGGTGGGCGCTGCCCACACCCGCCCCTTTTTGAAAAAAGGGGGCAAAAACTTTAGTTGGGGGTTTTTTAATTAAAGTTTTAATCAATTTTTTTCAAAAAATTGCGGGTATCAAAAGGGCAGCGCCCTTTGGCGTCGTCCGCAGACGGCGAAATCCAAACACGCAAAGAGTATTTTCCTTTGTTACTTTCTTTTTACGATAGAAAAAGAAAGTAAGGTTTTGACTTTTAAAATAATAAATTTATTGGAGTGAAGTTTATGAACATCAAAACAAACATTGCGCTGGATACCATCGCCCCTTATGTGCCTGGCAAGCCCATTGATGCGGTCAAGCGAGAACTTGGCTTGACGGATGTTATTAAATTAGCCTCCAATGAAAATCCGTTGGGCTGTTCGGAAAAAGCCAAAAAAGCCGTGATTCAAGCACTTGAACAAGCGGCACTGTATCCCGACTCAAATTTTACTGATTTACGCCAAAAGCTGGCAGCACAATTCGGACTATTGCCCACACAGTTCTTTTTTGGTGCAGGGTCTGACGGCATTATCGAAATGATTCCGCACGCCTTTTTAAACCATGGTGACCAAGCGGTGATGAGTGCAACAACCTTTCCGCTTTATCAAACCAACACAAAAATTGCAGGCGGGCAGTGTGTGATTGTGCCACTTGATGCCGACTACTGCTATGATTTGGATGCCATGGCGGCGAAAATCACCCCAAAAACCAAAATCGTATGGCTGTGTAACCCCAACAACCCAACTGGCACAACGTATAGCAAAGCCGCACAGGAAAAATTCCTAGCACAAGTACCGCATGATGTGTTGGTGGTCATTGACGAAGCGTATTATGAATATGTTGCACAGGACGATTTCCCCGACTCGCTTGCTCTGTTAGAACAGTACCCCAATATTATCATTTTGCGTACCTTCTCTAAAATCTACGGGCTTGCGTCCATGCGTATCGGCTATGCGATTGCACACCCCGACATCATCGCCGCTTTAGAAAAGGTACGAGGTCCGTTTAATGTTTCTACGTTGGCACAAGTCGCCGCCCTTGCCTCACTAGACGACCCCGACTTTTTACAGCACAGCATCAACCACAATGCCCAAAATCTACAGTTTTTGGTAAAGCAATTCACCCAAATGGGCTTGAAATGTCTGCCCTCCGCCACCAATTTTGTGATGGTGAACACAGGCGTTGACAGCCGTGTGCTATTCCCACAGCTATTGCAAAAAGGCGTGATCGTTCGCCCTGGACATTTGTACGGCATGGATACCTTTTTACGTATATCAGTGGGTACATTGTCTGAATGCCAAACGTGTGTGCAGGCTTTGCAGGATTGTTTAGCAGAATTGTAATTGTTCGTTAACAATATATCATACTAATCTTGATTAAAATCATAACCATCCGTCGGTCGGTGTTTCAAAACGCTTACTCGCGTTTTGCCTCCCTCTGCTGGTTATGTTTTAATCTAAGATTAGTATAAATTATTGAAATATTCCAACGCATATGGTAAGATTATGAGCGCTTAAATTACAAACCAACCGTTAGGAGGGGATATTTCATGGCAAAAAGTCTGATTGCTGAAGGAAAAAGATGTTTACAATGTGCAAATCCAAAATGTAGCAAGGGGTGTCCTGTTCATACCGATATTAAGGAAATGATCAACCTATTTCTACAAAACGACATTTTAAAGGCAGGCGAAATGCTGTTTCAAAACAATCCGCTTTCTCTGATTTGTTCGATTGTTTGTCCGCACGAAAAGCAGTGTGAGGGCAATTGCGTGCTTGGCATCAAGGGGCAAGCCATTCAAATTAGTGAAATTGAAAATTATATTTCTGATTATTATTTAAATTTCGTGAAGCCTACCCATCATAAAAATACTGGTAAAAGGGTGGGCATTATTGGCGCTGGGCCTGCTGGTATTACCATTGCTTTTATTTTAGCGGCTCGAGGGTATGATATTACCATTTTTGATGCACATGACAAAATCGGTGGCGTGTTGATGTACGGTATACCAGAATTCAGATTGCCTAAGACGATACTTGACCGCATCAAAAACAAAATGGTGGAAATGGGCATTAAAATAAGACCTAACACGTTGATTGGCCCTGTGCTCACCATTGACGATTTGTTTCGAGATGGGTACAAGGCGGTGTTTATTGGCACTGGCGTGTGGAAGCCCAAAGCGCTCAGCATCAAGGGTGAAAGCTTGGGGCATGTGCACTATGCCATTGATTATTTGAAAAACCCATCCGTGTATGATTTGGGCGAAAGCGTTTGCGTTATTGGTGCTGGCAATGTGGCGATGGATGTCGCACGCACCGCCATTCGCAAAGGCGTAAAGGATGTTACCATCCTTTACAGAGGTGATATGAATAGCATTGCAGCGGATAAAAGCGAGCTTGAATATGCGAAAATTGATGGCGTGAAGTTTGAATTTTTGAAAAAGCCTTTTGAAATTACCGATGACGGTGTACTGTATCAGCAAACCATCGTTGAGAAAGATGAATGGGGTCATGACCTGTTTACCCCCATACAAAATACCGAACAACTTTTTGCATGTGAAACGGTCATTGTTTCGGTAAGCCAAGGCCCAAGAAATAATATCGTGTCAACCACCACAGGCATTGACATCAACAAGGGCGGCTTGGTTTCTACCGATTTGGAAGGCAGAACCACAAGAGAGGGCGTTTTTGCCTCTGGTGATGTGGTGACTGGTGCTAAAACCGTGGTTGAAGCGGTGCGCGTGTCTAAAGCGGTTGCGGATGCGATTGACGTGTATGTGACTGGGCAGGCGTAGTAGGAACGTAGTGGGCGCTGCCCACGCCCGCCCCTTTTTGAAAAAAGGGGGCAAAAACTTTAGTTGGGAATTTTTAATAATTAAAGTTTTACTCAATTTTTTTCAAAAAATTGCGGGTTTAAAGGGTGGAACCCTTTATTGTTGTCCGCAGACAACGAAATCCAAACACTCAAAGAGTATTTTTCTTTGTTACTTTCTTTTTACGATAGAAAAAGAAAGTAAGGTCTTTCAT
>JACMMQ010000269.1 GCA_014378955.1 Clostridia bacterium | reverse complement strand
GTGAAATCCATCAAGCCAATTGCTCGTCAGAAAAATTTAAAGCTTGAAACAGTGATTCCGCATGTCGTTAAGCTGTGGATTAACGAGGACGAGATTTGGGAAGCGGTGTTTAACATTGTTGATAATGCAATTAAATATACCGATGATGGCGGTATTGTACACATTACGTTAAACCAATTTGACCAAGAGGTGTATATCACCATCGAGGACAACGGCATAGGGCTTGCGGCTGGGGATCAAGAAAAGATATTTGAACGTTTCTACCGTGTGGATAAGGCACGAGACCGCCAAACAGGGGGTACTGGCTTAGGGCTTGCGATTGCAAGGCAGGCAGTACGAAACCACGGCGGCGACATAGACGTTGAAAGTGAAGAGGGCAAGGGCAGTAAATTTACCATCCGCTTGCCCTATTATGAAAAATAGGAGGAGCCGTATGCAAAGAGCAATTGCAATGGTGCTGTGTGTATGTTGGCTTGTTGGCTGTACGACGTCGCCTCAAGCGGACAGCAAGGAAAAGTTGACCAGCACAGTGATGTTATATTATGCCAATATGGATGAAACTAAATTGGTCGCAGAAGCGAGAGAAGTACCTAAGGCGGAGCAAGAAAAATTCATGCGTGACGTGATGCTAGAATTGATCAAGCCACCCACTAAACCCGAGCTCAAAAGGGTATTTGCACCCAATGTGGCGCTGCTTAACATGGACGTGGAAGAAGGCACTGTAACCATTGACCTGTCGGACGGGTTTGATGCGCAAAACATACTCACACGCTATGCGATTATCAAAACCATCACGGCACTACCGAATGTCGCTAAAATCCGCATACTCAAAAATCATAAGCCGATCAGAGGACGCAATGGTGTAATTGTGCAAGCGATGGGCAAAGAGGATTTGGTGGACAGTGCGCCGCCTATACCAACCGACCAAGCGCTGGTGACCCTTTATTTCGCACAGCTGCTCAATCAACAATGGGTGCTTAAATCAGAAAAGCGCATCATTGCGGTAAAGAGTGAAGAGCCAAGAGAGAAAAGCATCCTGTTAGAGCTTATCAAAGGGCCTAAGGAAAGAGAATTTACAAAGACTATGCCGAGTGGCACCAAGCTCATTTCGGTTGAAACAAAAGAGGGTACATGCTTTGTGAATTTGTCACAGGATTTTGTGGGCAAGCAAAACGGCAATGTGCAGGAAAAGGAAATGGCGATTTATGCGGTGGTGAATGCGTTGACCGAGCAAGTGGATGTCAAGCGTGTGCAGTTTCTTATAGAAGGGCAGAAAATGAGTAATTATAAGGGTGACTTGGTATTTAATGAACCGTTTGAGCGGAATACGAAATTCATACACAAATAACAAACAGAAATTTTACTCAATTTTTATAAAAAATTGCAGGTTTCAAAAGGGCAGCGCCCTTTTGTCGTCGTCCGCAGACGGCGAAACCCAAACCGTTAAGAGTATTTTTCTTTGTTACTTTCTTTTTACGATAGAAAAAGAAAGTAAGGTCTTACAATGTTTCTCATATTTGCCGTTTCAGCAGTAAATTAATGCATTGACATATGATGGGTAAGTGGTATAAAATATTAAGAGATTTTCATGTCAAAATGAAAGGACATCCTTATGAATGGTTGCGTTGACTTGCACACCCATAGCATGTATTCAGACGGCACACTGACACCAACACAATTGGTACAGCATGCGGTTGCAATTGGGTTGCGTGCAATTGCGCTCACAGACCATGATACGGTAGAGGGCTTGGCACAGGCACAAGCAGAAGCGGAAAAGCACGATATAACCTTTGTCACAGGCATTGAAATAGGGGTAGCATTTGAAACGGAAATGCACATATTGGGCTTGAATATAGATTATCTAAAACCTGATTTTTTACAGCAAGTACAGCATTTGCGGAGCTTTCGTAACGCAAGAAATCCGCAAATCATTGACAAGCTCAATGCGTTAGGCATTGACATCACCATGGACGAGGTGAGCGACAATGCAGGCGGTCAAGTTTCAGGACGACTGCACATCGCCAACGTATTGGTACAAAAGGGTGCAGTTGCTTCCACGCAAGAGGCATTTTCAAAATATCTAGGGGAAACAGGCTTGGCGTACGTACGCAAGCAAAAGTTAACGGCAAAAGAGGGCATAGCAATTATTAAACAAGCAGGCGGACTGGCTTTTTTAGCACACCCGATTTATATTGAAAAGCACGGCATCGATTTAAAACCTGTTTTAGTAGAATTAAAGGCATACGGCTTGGGTGGGATTGAAGCGTATTATTCTGAATACAGTGCGGAAGATACGGTTAGATATTTGAACCTGTGCGAACAGCTTGGACTGTTGCCCTGTGGCGGTAGTGATTTTCATGGTGCGAACAAGCCTGAAATCGCTTTGGGAAATGGTCGGGGAACGTTGTGCGTGCCTGATAGTGTGTTGAAGAAGATGCTCGAGTATAGATAAGCAATACCCAACTTATATGGGTGGTGTAGAATATGGATTATAATTCAAACATTCATCATAGAAGGTCAATTCGATTAAAGCATTATGACTATACGACTAATGGATATTATTTTGTTACAATATGCACTGAAAACAAGGAAAACTTGTTTGGTGACATAATAGATGGCAAAATGTTATTAAGCCATGCAGGAAATATGGTCGAAGAGAGATATTTAAATTTAAAGAATATGTTTGAAGATATTGAATTAGTACAATACATTGTAATGCCCAATCATTTCCACGCAATTATTGCACTCGTAGGGGCAGGCTTTATGTCTGCCCATGATGAAGTTAGCAGCAATCCTAAAAGGGCAGACACAAGGCCTGCCCCTACGATGGGAGATGTAATTTGTGCGTTTAAGTCGATGACAACGAATGCGTATATTAAAGGTGTAAGAAGTGGGATTTATTCGCCATTCCAAAAGCATATATGGCAAAGAAACTATTATGAGCATGTGATTCGGGATAAAAATGAGTTTCTGAATACGTGGGAATATATTGCATCCAATGCGTTGAAGTGGTGTGAGGATGAATATTATGTGTAAAATCGAAGAATACAGGTGATAAAGTGATATCAAAAGTAAACAGCTGTGGCTTACTAGGTGTAGATGGATTTATCGTCGAAGTAGAGGCAGACCTTTCCAACGGGTTGCCTAATTTTGACATTGTTGGCTTGCCTGACATGGCGGTCAAGGAGTCTAAGGAGCGTGTGCGTGCGGCGGTTAAAAATTGCAATTTTGACTTTCCTGCTCGCCGTATTACGGTCAATTTAGCACCTGCACACATGAAGAAGGAAGGACCTGCGTTTGACTTGCCCATTGCGATGGCGATTTTGGCGGCGGCAGGACAAATCAATAACAGCTGTGACGGCTACCTGTTTTTAGGGGAGCTGTCTTTAGATGGTGCGCTACGCCCTGTGAGTGGCGTGTTGCCAGCGGTGCTAGCGGCTCGTAAGGCAGGCATCCATAAAGTGATTTTACCGCTTTTAAACGGCAAGGAAGCGGCAGTGGTCGCAGAGGTTGAGGTGTACGCCGCGCAAAACCTGTATGAGGTGGTCAAGCATCTCAACAACGAAAAAATCCTCACGCCCTTGGCTGTCGATTTAGAACAATTATTCAAGCAATCAGGAAGCTATCAAATAGATTTCAGCGACGTCAAGGGGCAGGAGGCAGTCAAGCGAGCGCTTGAGGTTTCGGCGGCAGGAGGACACAATTGCTTGATGATTGGGCCTCCGGGGTCGGGGAAAACCATGCTTGCCAAGCGATTGCCCACGATTTTGCCCGATATGTCTTTTGAAGAAGCGCTAGAGGTCACGAAAATATACAGTGTGGCAGGGCTGATGTCGCAAAACACCTCGCTTGTCACCACCAGACCCTTTCGCAGTCCGCACCACACCGTGTCCAACGCAAGTTTGGTGGGTGGTGGCACAATCCCAAAGCCAGGCGAGGTCAGTTTGGCGCATTTGGGCGTTCTGTTTTTGGATGAATTGCCAGAATTTAAAAAAGACGTGTTGGAAGTGATGCGACAACCACTTGAGGACAATGTGGTGACCATTTCGAGAATTCATGCGACCATTGCCTATCCATGTAATACAATGCTCGTCGCATCCATGAACCCGTGTCGCTGTGGACATTTTGGCGATCCGCATAAGGCATGCACCTGTTCAGAACGACAGGTACAGCAATATTTTTCAAAAATAAGTGGCCCACTTTTGGACAGAATAGATATACATATTGAAGTGCCTCAAGTAAAATATAAGCATTTGCAGTCACTCGAGCAGTGTGAAACGTCCGAGCAGGTCAAGCAGCGTGTCAATCAAGCACGTGCGCTGCAACGTGAGCGGTACAAAAAGCACGGCTTGTACTGCAATGCACAGCTTGAAGCGGCACATTTGCGTGAATATTGCACCCTAGGACAAGAACAATCGCAATTGCTCAAGGCCGCCTTTGAACAATTAGGCTTGAGTGCAAGAGCGCACAGCCGTATTTTAAAGGTTGCACGCACCATTGCCGACTTGGCACAATGTGAAAGCATCACCACCGACCATTTGGCAGAAGCGATACAATATCGTAGCTTAGATAGAAAATTTTGGAAAACATTTTAGAATGGGAGTTGTTAGCTTGAATATGATACAAATTGCATTAGATGGCCCTTCGGGCGCGGGCAAAAGCACAATCGCAAAGAAAATCGCCAACCAACTAGGCTTGGTTTATATTGATACGGGTGCGATGTACCGTGCGGTGGGGTTGTTTGTGCTTAAAAAAGGCATTCAAACCAAGGATATTGAAGGCGTGGGTGCGGTGCTAGATCAAATCACCATCGACATTCACCATGACCCAAGCGGTCAGCAAATCGTTTTGAATGGCGAAAACGTTACCGATAGCATCAGAACACCTGAGGTGTCTATTGCGGCGTCTGACGTGTCTGCAATTCCCTCTGTACGCATCAAGCTAGTCGAGCTACAACGAGACCTAGCAAAGCACCATAGCGTGATTATGGACGGTCGTGACATCGGCACCTATGTATTGCCAGATGCCAAGCTTAAAATATTTTTAACCGCCGCGGTGGAAAATCGTGCGGAGCGACGCTATGACGAGCTTATGCTTAAAAAGGTGGACACCACCTATGACGATGTATTAAAAGACATTAAATACAGAGATGACAATGACTCAAGCCGTGCATATGCCCCGCTCAAACAAGCAGACGATGCGATATTGATTGATACCACAGGCAATTCGTTTGAACAGTCTTATGAAATTATTTTAAAGCTTATAGCGGATCAGGTGATCCATGTCTGTGACGAAGATTGC
>JACMMQ010000268.1 GCA_014378955.1 Clostridia bacterium | reverse complement strand
GTTAAAAGTAAAGCTTCCTCTACCGTTCTGCCGATAATCATTTCAGTTGCCATACTACTTGTAGCAACTGCCGCCCCACAGCCAAAGGTTTTGAATTTTACATCTTTGATGATATTATCTTCAATTTGCAAATAAATTTTCATGATATCGCCGCACTTGGCGTTCCCAACCTGTCCAACACCGCTTGCATTTGTTAATTCCCCTACATTTCTCGGATTTGAAAAATGGTCCATGACTTTTTCGCTATACATAATCCTCACTCCTTTTTTCCTTTATTATACATTTTTAATTTCTTCATATAAAGGTGACATTTCCCTCAAACGTGCCACGATGGTTTTTAATTTATCCACCACGACCGTTACATCTTCCATGCTGTTGTCCTCGCCCAAGGTCAATCGCAATGAGCCGTGTGCGATTTCATGTGGCAATCCGATTGCTAGCAACACGTGCGATGGATCTAAAGAACCAGAGGTGCAAGCCGAGCCGCTTGAAGCCGCTATGCCTTGCATGTCGAGCATGAGCAACAACGATTCTCCCTCAATATATTGAAAGGAATAGTTCACATTGTTACACAGGCGCATGGTTCTGTGACCATTGAGCTTAATGTACGGAATCTTTTGCTCAATTTCCGCCATCATCGCGTCACGCATCGCTTGTATTTTTGTGGTATGCACGGAAATATTTTGTGTCGCCATCGCAAGTGCCTTTGCAAGTCCAACAATGCTTGCCACATTTTCAGTGCCAGCACGTTTGCCTCGCTCTTGTCCACCACCCATAACGAAATTTTGAAGCTTCACGCCCTTTCGCACATACAAGGCGCCAATGCCCTTAGGCCCTTCAAATTTATGTCCCGATAAGGATAACAAATCAATATGCAAGTCATTTACATCAATAGGCACGTTGCCCACTGCTTGTACCGCATCGGTGTGAAAATATACGCCGTGCTTTTTCGCAATCGCACCAATTTCACGGATGGGCTGTATCGTACCAATTTCGTTATTTGCAAACATTACCGTGATTAAAATGGTTTGGTCTGTAATTGCCTTTTCCAAATCGTCAAGTGAAATCAAGCCATCCCCGTCCACGGGCAAGTAGGTCACGGTAAACCCATTTTTTGCTAAATATTCAACCGTGTGTAGCACTGCATGATGCTCAATCGAAGTGGTAATGATGTGGTTGCCCTTCTTTTGATTGGCATATGCAACCCCTTTGATTGCCCAGTTGTCCGCTTCGGTGCCAGAGCCTGTGATAAAAATTTCCTTAGCCTCCGCACCCAAGGCTGTTGCAATTTGCTGGCGTGCATCCTCAACCGCTTGCTTATTTTTTCTACCCAATCTATATATTCTTGAAGGGTTACCATAAATTAATGTGAAATAGGGCATCATCGCCTCTAAAACCTCAGGCTTCATTGCCGTTGTTGCTGCGTGATCCATGTAGATAAGCTTGTTGTTCATGTCGCTCACTCCTTTATTAAGTCGCTTAAGTAAATTGAAAATACCACGTCATTGACAGCGGTATGAATTTTTTCCCACACGGGTTTTACTTTACAGCTGCTGTTGTGACAGCAATTAACATTATCCCCACACTGTACCGGTGCCAATATACCTTCTAATGCATTTAATATCTCACCCACCGATATTTCATTAGGCGATTTTGCCAATTTATAGCCACCCTGCGCACCCCTTATGCTTTGCACCAGACCCGCCTTACGAAGCTTTGCAATCAGTTGTTCTAAATAGGACTCGGAAATGCCCTCATGCTCTGCAATTTGTTTGAGTGCAACCTGCCCCTCATGGTCGTACAATGCCAAATTCACCATTGCCATCACGCCGTATCGCCCTTTTGTGGACAGCTTCATCAATATTTCAACTCCATTTCATACCTATACTAATTCTAAGTTAATATTTGACTTTTTGAATGGCGCAAATTCCGTAATCCATCGTCATAGAACCGTTCTTGATACATAAAGTATCAAGAAGAACCTATTCCTTGACTAACGAAATTTTCACTCATTCAAAAACACTTCGTTAGTCAACTCTCAACTTAGAATTAGTATATACCTTTACAATCAATCCCGACATAAATGGTTGGTTTTGCAACTTTAGTTTACCATTTCCGACTAAAATTGTCAAGTATAAAATTAGACATTTTTTCGTACATTATCCTGCCCAAAATTGATTAAAAATAATGCAACAATGCCTAAAGGACATTTAAAATAATGGTTTCAAATTTTTTATTGTGATTATAGCCTCTTTTTGATATACTAAGGTCAAAAGCTAAATAGCATACCCCAAAGGAGCCATATAAACATTGAACATTTTAAGTGCTGAAAAAATATCTAAAAGCTATAGCGAAAAAATACTATTTAACGAATTATCCATCGGTATTAGTGAAGGTGAAAAAATATGCCTCATTGGCATTAACGGAACGGGCAAATCAACACTTTTAAAGGTGTTAGCAGGCATAGAGTATCCAAATCAAGGCAATGTCATTATTGGAAACAACATGAAGGTCGAATATTTGTCTCAAAATCCGCATTTCGAGAAGAATGTCACCGTGCTTGAGCATGTATTCAAGAGCAACTCCCCTGTGATGCATTTAATCAGGGCGTATGAACAAGCCATGCAAAAAGTACATGCAAATCCTGATGACCTTGTTTGGTGTAAAAAACTCATTGATTTATCACAAAAAATGGATAGCATGGAAGCGTGGTCAGTTGAAAAAGAAGCCAAAAGCATTCTCACCAAGCTTGGCATTGTGGACTTTAATGCATTGGTGGAAAATCTATCTGGCGGACAAAAAAAGAGAGTGGCTATGGCGAGTGCGCTCATCAGTCCATCTGACTTATTAATATTAGATGAGCCTACCAATCACATTGACAACGATACGGTGGACTGGCTGGAAAAATATCTC
>JACMMQ010000034.1 GCA_014378955.1 Clostridia bacterium | reverse complement strand
GAGTTTTGGGGGTTGGACTTTTTTTATTTATTTGGGCATTTCATTATACAACTTAGCTACTGAAATTTGACTTTCCATAGCAATGTAACAAAATATAACACCGATGCCGCTAAAACAATTGTAGCACCCGTTGCAGAGGACAAATAATACGATAGCACCAAGCCAGTGATGCCAGAAAACAGCGCAAACAAAACTGCGAATAATGAAAAGCCTCTATAATTACGGGCAATGTTTTTTGCAGCCGCCGCAGGCAGAATGAGCAAGGCGTTAATCATCAAAAGACCGACCCAACGAATGGCAACCATCACGACCACCGCCACCAAAGCCGTAAAAAGCATTTCATATACCATGACTGGTACCGCACGACTGTACGCTAATGAAGGACTTAGTGTAATGAGCAACAAGCGGTTGAATACAAACACCCACGCAATCAATGTACCCACCAGCACCCAAAATAGCAGTTGTAAATCACTCGGCGAAACTGCCAATAAATCGCCCACGATATAAGTCGTATAACGGTTAAACCCACCACCAGCCGACAGCAGCACCACCCCAAGCGCAATTGCCGCCGCTGAAAATACAGCAATCGTGGTATCGGTTGACGCACCGCCCATATTTTTTACCCACACCAAACAAATCGCAAACAAGATGCCAAAAATAATCATGCCATAAAGTGGGTTGGGTAATCCTAATAGCACACCAAGCCCAATGCCTGTAAGTGCCGAATGTCCTAACGTTTCCGAAAAAAACGCCATTTTATTGCTCACGACCATCGTGCCTAACAATCCAAAAAGTGGCGTGATTAAAAGCATTGCCAAAAAGGCACTTTTCATAAATTGAAAGGACAGCCATTCAAAAGGCAACCCGTCAAGTATATTGTAAATAAGCGTAAGCATATTAAGTACCCGTAACCTTTCCAGCATGAAGCCCGAATTTTTCTACAAATGCAGCACTAGAAAGCACCAGCTCTGGTGCGCCGATGCTTAAAATTTTTTTATCTAAAAGCACCATGCGGTCAGCGTATAAAGCCGATACCGCCAAGTCATGGGACACCATGACAATGGTGAGGTCAAAACGTTTGCGAATATCGTCCACAACCTCATAAAAAAGCGTCAAGCCATTCAAATCCACACCCGAAACAGGCTCGTCCAACAGTAAAATGTCTGGCACAGGGTCAATTGCCAATGCCAATAACACACGTTGAAGCTCGCCCCCTGATAACATACCCAGCTGTTGGTCGATGGTGCTTTGTGCATTTACCTTGGTGAGCTGCGACATCACATGCTGTCTAAAATGCTTGGATATGCCCATCCATACAGGCCGTTTGCTTTTGCACGCCGCAAATAAATCCAACACACTGATTGGGCAGGTAATATCAAATTGTAGTGATTGTGGCACATAGCCAATGTGCGGCGCACCCGTACGATCACCTTTTTCATTGATAAACGTCAAGCTACCAGTAAACGGGAGCATGCCTAACAGCGCCTTGAGCAAGGTGGATTTTCCACCGCCGTTTGGTCCAATAATCACGGTCATTTCACCACAGTGTAGATGCAAATCAATATTATCTAAAATGAGATGGTTGCCTGCTTTCACGGTCAAGCCATTCATTTTTGTACAGCATTTTCCACATGCATTTTTCATTTCAGTGCCTCTTTCAAAATTGCTAAGTTTTTTTGCATAATGGTGATATAAGCCGTCAAGTTGCCATCTGCTTCACCCGAAACAACTGGGTCTAAAGCATAATGCTTCACGCCCGTTTCCTGTGTCAAAACGCCCACTGACGGTGATTTGTATTGCGGTTCAGTAAAGATCGCACTGACTTTTTGTGCACGCATTTTGTTCGTCATGTTTGCCAGCTCACCTGCACTTGGCTCTTGTCCATCGTGCGTTTCCACCTTGAATAAAATTTCTAAATCAAATTCCTTTGCAAAATAGTCAAAGCTCTCGTGAAAGGTCACAATCTTTTTGCCCTTGGCAAATTGCAAGGTGTTATGCATGTCCGCTTGTAATGCTTCCAGCGAATTCACGTACTGTTTGGCATTATCCGCATATTGTTTGGCATGAGTATTGTCGATTGCCGCTAATTGGTCAGCGATGTTTTTTGTTTGTCCAATCGCACCCAAAACGCTCACCCACACATGTGGATTGTCGCCCTCCTCATCCTGCAAAAGTGGCAACCCACGGCTTGCATCTACAACTTTAAGCGAGGGAATTTGTGCTGATACCTTGTCCATAAAATGCTCAAGTCCTGCACCGTTTGAAATTAAAACACTGGCTTTGCTCAAGGTTTTCATGTCTTGTGCACTGAGCTGATAGTCATGCAAGCAACCATTGGAAGGCTTGGTAAGGTTGACCACATTGACTTGCGGAATGTCCTTTGTAACATTCAAGGTGGCTACATAGAGCGGATAAAAGGTGGTCACGATGGTGATTGCATCACTCTTTTTGCTCGTATTCGTTACACTACATGCGGAAAACGCCATGCATATTAAAAGTAAAAACGCTATTTTTCTCATGTGGTTCTCCATTTCTATGTCATGGTGGAAAGTATTGACATTTGTAAACTTATGTATACTAAAATTATATACACTAAAAGGGTATCTGTCAAACAATTCCATAAAATAACGGATATTCTTTGTGTTGTTCAGAAATTTCGTACGCGTTTTGGAATGTTTGTACTGCTTTTTCGATTTTCTGTTGTGTTGTGGCGTAAAAGGTCGCCAAACGCTCATTTTGTTGCACCCAATCCCCTGACTTGTGATGCAAGACTATCCCTGCGGACAAATCAATCACGCTTTCCTTCGTCCACCGTCCTGCATCCAAATGGTTAGCCGCAATGCCCACAGCCTCGCAATTGATGCAATGCCAATAGCCTGTTTGCTTTGCGGTATAAGTGAAGGTTTCACGTTTTTGAAGCAAGGTGCTTGGCTGTTTAATGGCATTTAAATCGCCACCCTGTGCCGCTATCCATTGCATAAATTTTGCCAATGCCGTACCGCTTGATAGCTTTTGGGCAATCAATTGAAATGCCTGCGCCAAATTTTCAGCCTTTCCGCCCAATACCACCATGTGTGCGGCAATGGTTTTGCACACTTGGGTCAATGCTTCGTCACCTTGCCCCTTGAGCACTTGTATTGCTTCTATAACCTCAAGGGCATTCCCTACATGTGTCCCCAACGGCTGATGCATATCGCTCAAAAGTGCGACCGTTTCACGATTTGCCCCTTGCCCGATATCGCACATAATTTTCGCCAATGCTGAGGCATCGTCAACGTTTTTCATGAATGCACCACTACCCACCTTGACATCTAGCAATATCTTGTCAGCGCCTGCCGCTATCTTTTTAGACATCACACTGCTTGCTATCAATGCTTTGCTATTGACCGTCGCTGTCACATCCCTTAAGGCATAAATCTTTTTATCCGCAGGCACCAAATTACCCGTTTGCTCGGTAATGGCAATGCCAATTTTTTGCACCTGATCATACGCTTGTGCCATTGTTTGCTTGGTGGTGAAACCGCTAATTGCACTCAACTTGTCAATGGTGCCACCCGTATGACCCAAGCCACGTCCAGACATTTTCAAAACAGGAATACCACAGCTTGCCACCAGTGGTGCGACCACGAGTGTCACCTTGTCCCCCACACCCCCTGTGGAGTGCTTATCCACCTTGATGCCTGCGATGCTCGATAGGTCAAGCTGGTCACCAGAGCTTGCCATTGCAAGTGTGAGCGCAACCGTTTCTTGCACGTCCATCCCGTTTAGCACAATCGCCATGAGCAACGCCGACACTTGGTAATCGGGAATTGTGCCGTTGGTATAGCCTTCCACCCAATGATTCATTTCAGAGGTCGATAAGGCGAACCCCTCTCTTTTCTTTGCAATAATTTCAATCATTTCCATGCTTTTCACCTCATTGTAAGATAATGGTGGGCGCTGCCCACGCCCGCCCCTTTTTGAAAAAAGGGGACAAAAACTTTAATATGTATTTGAACAAATAATAAAATTTTTTTATCCTCTCTCTTCTTACAGCCTGTAGAAAGTGCGAGATTTTAGGAAAACGAGGTAAAAACCATACGAATTTGTACAAATAATAAAACAACCTTGAATGATAGTCTTTAAACTAATCATACAAGGTTTGTTAGATATGCAAAATACTATTTATTGCACAAAAAGTGCCATGTCCCTAAATTGTTCACATCCCAAGCCTATAGTTACCATTTGAAAGTGATACCTTTGATTCACAGTTATTATAATCTATTATATTCACTAATCTTTGTAGCATGATCCCATAAATAATTTCTCCATTATATAAGTATCCTATTTTACCAGGTGTTTCATTTAATCCGTGTATTTTATACCACCAGTACAAAATCTCCAGTTGATATTTCCAACTAATTGCCTTAAAAATAAACATAATTTGATTTATACTAAGCGAATAGATGTATCTATCATGCATACCTATTTTTACATTGCCATAATAACTTAAAATCGTACCAAGACCTATTTGAAGTTTACCAATCGTAATATTTCTCAAAGGGATCTTAAAAATAACATTTAGAAATATACCTATAACTAACAATAAATATTCTACTATCCTTATATATATTGGTCGATAAAATGTTTCCATAATATATATACCTATAGCTACCTTGTATGGAATTTTTCTATTAATTGATGTATCAATGATATTTTTAATCTGTTTATGCGCTTTAATTTTATTATAGTATTCACATAAAATTTCAAATGGTTTTTCTTTTTCTTTTGTATCAAACATTATTTATAAATTCTCTATTAGAAGATTTAAATAATCCTCTACATTATCTACATTTTGTTCAATAAAATACTTTAAACTCATTAATTCCGACTGATTCACTAAAAAATCGTTCAATTCAATAATAACAGCTTTATTATTGCTTTGCAAAGCAACAGTATATTTCTTGGTATTTCTATCTGCATATTCTAATAAATATATGTTGCCTCCATTATAATTTGTTATATAAGATGATGATGTGTTTAAAAAATTCTTTCCATTACTATAAACATATACATTCCTTTCTTTATTGGATATAAAGTATCTTAATACAGAATATTCCTCCATAAAAAAATCAATAGTACTAATTCTTGTCCAGCTTATTTGTTTGTTCTGTGTTGCTTGAATTAACTTACTGATAAGAGCATTAATGCGTTCATCCATACTAATCTACTCCCTTTTCTAATATATTTTTTAATCTTGTCAAATACTTTACTGCTGCTTTTTTATCAAGTGATTCATTGTCTAAAATTTGAATTGCTTTTTTAATATCCTTTTTATCATTATGCCCAAATAAACCTTTATATGCATTAATATCCTCCATTAGCATTGTCAAATCCAATTTAAATTTAGCATCAATTTTATCTTCAGAAGATAATATAATTTTTTTCGCTTCAATTGAATGAATCATTTCAATACTTTTATTTCTAAAATTCTCCAAATCTCTATACTTTTTAACTGCAATTCTTACTTTTTGAGTTGTATATAAGACAAACAGATTTATTATAAGCCCAATTATATCAAACAAATTGACCCCAGTAAACATCCAATCCAAGAAAAGCCCCCACAATCATTTTCATAGTCATACAATAACATAATTCTTACCTAAAATCAGTACCATAATAGTTCCGAAAAGCAAAAAACGGTGTGCCAAAAAGTAGCACACCAATACTATACAT
>JACMMQ010000267.1 GCA_014378955.1 Clostridia bacterium | reverse complement strand
TGTCCATTTTCACTTTGCACAAGCACGCCACCCTTTATCATATCTCTTACAAAAAGTAAATCCTTCGTATCATCTGCATCTAAAAAATCAATCAGTCTACTTTTTGCAAACAATGCACAACCGTTAATGCTTGGACTTTTCACGCTATCGCTTTTTTCCATGCTTACCACTGGTGCTATTGGCGATATGCCATTGCCTGCTAAATCGGTTATGAAATCATATATGGATATGATTGGTGCTTTCGACACACTTTTTTCTCCCTCAATCATATCGTTCAATTTATACGATACAACTTCATCCGTAATTGCTTTACTTTCTAAAATTTCTTTTGCTGTACTTTCTTTTGACACTATAATATTTATTTCTCCCCTTGTTTCGGAATCTCGAATGTACCAATCTAAAATTTTTACAATGTCATCACTTGCTATCGCTTTACTTAAGATCAAAACCTTCGTATGACTCCAAAATAGTCTTTTTCCAGATAATGATATGGTATTTCTTATCGTGTCAAATACCGTTTCACCATGTGACGTTATCGTCCTTGGCAATATTCTTATATCAGCACCACCCTTGATATCTACTACTTCTACGGTAACGCTATACTGATTGTCTTCGCTTTTATCCACTGCTAGTCCAGCTACAATAGACATTTTATCAATTTCTCTGTAATTCCAACAGCCGCATAAGACAGTGCTCAGCACCATAAGCAAGACAGAAAGTAGCATGACTCTTATATAGGTTTGCATAATTTGTTGCCTCAGTTTCTTTTCTTAGATTGTCTCACATGATTTTTAGTAGCGGCGAACTTAGGGAGCAGGCGCATTTGCCACCACGGTGCTCTTAAAAACGTGTCTTTAATCTCTTGTGGGTCAAGTGACATAATGTTTGACATATAAGGAACTCCAAATGAACGGATACCCATCAGATATACCACTAATCCTAATACGCCAAAAATATACCCGTACAATCCCATGGTGGATGCCAATAATAAAAATAACGTCTTTAAAATAATGGAAGCGCCTATCAGGTTTACGATTAAAAGGGATGCGATCCCTGTTAGTGCTGTGACGATAACAATTGGGGCACTGACAAGTCTCGCTTGCACTGCCGCCTGTCCTAAAACCAAAGCACCCACAATATTCACCGCTTGTCCGATTGTAGAAGGCATTCTAGTGCCTGCTTCTCTCAATATTTCAAAAACCAGCAACATCACGATTGCTTCAATAATAGTAGGAAATGGAAGTCCCTGTCTTGCAGCGGATATACTTAAAAGCAATGGAGTTGGTATCATTTCTTGATTAAATGTCGTTAACGAAATATATATAGCAGGTACGCTGATTGACAATAAGGCTCCTATTATACGTAGAATTCTATTAACTGAAGCAAAAATAAAATTATTATAGTAATCTTCACTCGCTTGAAAGTACTCCATGAATATAAAAGGCACCGTGAGGACAAACGGCGTACCATCAACAAATAGCCCAATGCGACCTTCAAGAAGCTTACTCGCAAGCACATCTGGTCTTTCTGTCGAGCCTACTGTATCAAAAGGTGAAAGGGGTGCATCTTTAATTAACTCTTGAATATATCCAGAATCCAATATCCCATCTATATCAATATCATCTAAACGCTTATTAAGCTCATTTAAAATTTTATCAGACGTTAAGCTCTCGATATAACACAAACAGATGTCTGTATGCGTCCTTGTACCTAATTGCCTGAATTTAAATTTCAAATCGGGATCTTTTATCTTCCGACGAATCAAGGTAAGATTGATGGTCATTGACTCTGTAAATCCTTCTCTTGGACCACGAACAACCTTTTCTGAAATAGGCTCCGTCACTTGCCTTGCCTGCCATCCCTTTGAACTAATGATCAGCGCTGTGCAAAATCCCTCTAATAAAAATACTGTATCGCCATAACTAATGGCTTGATTAATTTCACTCATATCAATGCTTTCTTTTATGCTGCTTGAAACAATGACTTTATTACGTATTTCTTCCAATAAGTTTCTTTCAGCTATATCTTCATCTAGCTTATTATCAAGAATTGGACGGATAATATTTTGATCAAGTATCTCTGTGTTTACCATCCCATCCACATAAATGATGCAACATTTCGCAGCTTTTAAGTGTTTGTTTTGAAAAGTTCTTATGATCAAGGTATCGTCATTTGAAAATATTGTTTGAAATAAAGCTATATTTTCCCCTAAATCTTTTGTTATAGCATATTGTTTATCATTGCTTTTATTTTTACAATTAGCTTTCAACATTTAATCACCCGATGGTATTGTTGGCAATGACTGGATATAATATGCACAACACTGTTACGGTTTATTTTTTTGTTTTTTAAAAACCATAAAAAATACACCTGCTAGTGAAAGCAAATGCATTTTTATTAAATATTTGATTCACTATACTATTTATTCTTTTTGTTCGCATTATCAGCATTCTTATAATCCTCAGGCTTAAAAGCATTGGATGCATTTTCACCTAATTGATCGTTTGCTGCATTGGGTTGATTTCTTTTGTTTGTGCCATTTTTGTTCTTTTTAAAACCATTCATTTTTCTCACCTCGCATATGTCCATGTGAATGATTACATTCCACATGTATCATATCCAAAAGCAAGAAATTTATAAACGTTTAGGAAACACTGATTAAATTTCCTCGTGCTGTTCTGGTTTTTTGCCATAGCTTTTAAAACGCTCAACCATGCGTTGCATTTCATCGTCCGGTAGAATGACAGGATGTCCCATGCAACGGGCTCGATAATACAGTGCACAGCAAAACTCGATTTCCTCTGCTGTATTAAATGCGGTTTGCATATCAGCGCCACCAGCCATGATGCCATGATTGGCTAACAACACAGCCGTTCTGTCCTGCATCGCTTCAAAGACGTTACGTGCTAATGCCACCGTGCCATACGTTGCGTATTTTGCACATCGAACATCCAAGCCCCCTGCTAACGCAACCAAATAGTGAATAGCAGGAAGTGGCTTATTTAAACAGGCTAGTGCTGTTGCATAATTTGTATGCGCATGTACCAATGCATGGATGTCTGTGCGATATTTATAAAAAATGCGATGCATGTCACTTTCACTTGAAGGGAGCAAATCGCCATCCACAATGCGACCGGTTTGAATATCTAGCACGACAATATCCTCTGGCTTCATGACAAAATAGTCAACACCGCTCGGTGTCAGTGCCATCAGACCCTTTTCTCTGTTGCAGCTACTTAGATTTCCACCCGTTCCAGTCGTCAGTCCTTGTGTTACCAAAAGCTTGCCATATTGGACAACCTGTTCACGTTCTTTTTGCAAAATCATTTATATTGCTCCTTTCGTATTACTAATTAGTTACTATTGTACACCGTTTTATCGCCTATCGTCAAGTATTCGCCATTACGAAAAGCCAGCTTTTACATTACCCGTTCTTAAAATCCACATAAAAATAGAGACTTCCATTAACCGAAAGCCTCTTGCACTTTTGTTATTTTATTACTCGGTAGCTTCAATGGCTGCAATGGCATTTTCTGGTGTTTCATTGCCATAAACAACTGCATTGATTCCTGGAAAATACTTATTCAACATGAGATAGCTCATATCAAATACCCGTTCGATTACCTTCAAGCTAGGCGTATCATCACCAAAAAAATGGTTCGATTTGAAACGCACATCTCCTGCATAATTCATCTCGAAATTTCCAATATTCAGCCCACAATTTGCTCTATGTAAGAACTCTGCAATGTCCTGGTTCTTTTGGGGTGGAATTTTCACTGGTGAAATAGCGTACGCTGTGAAATAGGTATCCCTCACATATACAATAATGCGAAATGACCCATTGCTTGCACCCACGTTTAAAACCAACGAATCATCGGTCTTTGCTATGTTATTAAACCCCTCGTTCATAAAATATTGCTCAATGGCAAGGTATGCACTAGACATAAATATCTCCTCCATCTATTAAG
>JACMMQ010000266.1 GCA_014378955.1 Clostridia bacterium | reverse complement strand
TACGATAATTTGCGAACAACTTGAAAAATAGTGTTTTTCTATCAGGCGAATTATAACTTTAAAAAAGCCGCTAATACAATATTGTATTAACGGCTTTGCATAGTTTGGTGGAGGCGAGGGGAGTCGAACCCCTGTCCGAAAACACATTCACGTGAGCTTCTCCGAGTGCAGCATACGGTTTAACATTCCCTCCGCCCTACGCCCGTTTGCCGGCTTAGGGTTTTAGTAGCTTCATTTGTCATGCTTGGGGCAAAGCTTATCCAAGTCACGTTCACCGCTAATCGACGCCTTTGCCACAGCCGCGGTGCTCCGTGGAAAGACGGCTACCTAATTAGGCAGCTACTAATTCTGAATTAGTGTTGTTTAATTTATATTTTTCCCGATTTTAGAGTGGCTCGGGGCCACTACTCGCTCTTCACGCTTCAACATCCCCGTCGAAACCAGTACGCCCCCATATATGGGTGTTGCAGTATTACCTAATACTAATCTTAGATTAAGACATAACCAGCAGAGGGAGGCAAAACGCGAGCCAGCGTTTTGAAACACCGACCGACAGATGGTTATGATTTTAATCAAGATTAGTATAAATTTGACTAGCCCTTGTTGCGTTCACGCAATGCACGCTCTACGTCTCGCTTGGCGTCACGCTGGGCGATGTCCTCACGGCGGTCGTAATTCTTCTTGCCCTTGGCGATTGCTATCTCTACCTTTACCAATGAGCCCTTCAAGTACACCTGCAAAAGCACCAATGCATAGCCCTTTTCCCTTGATGCGCCAATCAATTTATTGATTTCGCTCTTGTGCATGAGCAGTTTGCGCTCACGTAGGGGGTCTTTATTAAAGACGTTGCCCTTTTCGTATGGGCTGATGTGCATGCCCTTGACAATCACTTCGCCATTTTGCACCGATGCATAGCTTTCTTTGAGGTTGACCATGCCTTGCCTGACTGACTTGACCTCCGTGCCGAAAAGTGCGATGCCTGCCTCAAATGCCTCTTCTATAAAATAGTCATGCCACGCTTTTCTGTTTTGTGCCAATACCTTGTTTGGACCTTTCGCCACGTCGTTCACCCCACTCAAGCCTTTTCGTGAATGCTTTACTTTACTGCTATACTATTGTAACACATTTAAAAAGATAGTCAACGCTTTTTAGAATGCTTTTGTTGTTTGTTTTTGCCTTTTTTGTTATCCTTTTGTTTTACTGGTTTATTCTGCTTGTCAATGGGTTTATTTTCTTTCACATGCAACGCTTTTGAGCGATAAGACGCACGTGGTTTGCCCATATCCTCTAACACGAACTCAATTTTGCGTGCAATCAAGTCCACCTTTGCTACCCTGATTTCTACGGTGTCGCCGATGCGGTATATTTTCTTGGTGTGCTCGCCCATTAAGCTATAATGTCGCTCGTCAAATATATAATAGTCGTCCTCCATGCCCGATACACGCACCAAGCCCTCAATGGTGTTGTCCAATTCCACAAACATCCCAAACCCTGTAATGTTTGAAATAATGCCCTCGAACACCTCACCCACCTTGTCCTGCATGAACTGTGCTTTTTTGAGATCGTCCGTGCTACGCTCCGCTTCCTGTGCGATAACCTCTGTTTCTGACGATTGACGTGAGGCATCGATGACGAAATTCTTTAAAGCTTCCGCCCGTTTAGCGGTGAGCTTGCCGTCCAATATTTCCTTGATAATGCGGTGAATGACCAAATCAGGGTAACGGCGAATGGGTGACGTGAAGTGGCAGTAGAATTTCGCCGCCAAGCCAAAATGCCCTGCGTTGTTGGGAGAATATTTCGCCTTCATCATAGAACGTAGCATGACCGTGCTAATCATGCGCTCTTCCTTCGTGCCCTTCACCTTGTTGATGAGCTGTTGTAGCTGCTTGGGCTGAATATTGCCCTTACTCTTTAAGGTGTACCCAAAATTGAACACCAGCTCGCTAAAATGTGCCATCTTTTCTGGGTTTGGATCCTCATGCACACGGTACACAAACGGTGCCGTGCGCCAAAACATGTCCTCTGCGACCGTCTCATTACAGCAAAGCATGAATTCTTCAATGATTTTGTTCGATATGGTAACGGGATACTTTTTAATTTCAATCGGCTTGCCGTCTGCATCTAAAATGATTTTAGGCTCTGGGAAATCAAAGTCAATGCTCCCCCTGTCATGGCGCTTTCTACGCAAGGATAAAGCCAATTGTTGCATGCGCTCAATGGTGTCCACCAAGCCCTTGTACTGCGACATCAGCGCTTCGTCCTTGTCCTCTAGGATTTTGGTGACATTGGTGTACGTCATGCGTGCATTGCTCCGAATGACACTTTTGAATATTTTATGTGCGACTACTTGTCCAGTGCTATCAATTTCCATTTCACACGATAATGTCAAGCGATCTACGTTAGGATTTAAGCTACAGATGCCATTGGACAGCTTTTGTGGCAGCATTGGAATGACACGGTCTACCAAATACACGCTTGTCCCACGCTCAAACGCTTCCTTGTCGAGTGGGCTATTTTCCGTTACATAGTGGCTAACATCTGCTATATGCACGCCCAATAATGCATTCCCGTTTGGCAAATTCACAAGCGACACGGCATCGTCTAAGTCCTTTGCATCCTCGCCGTCAATGGTGAAAGTGACCGCATCACGCAAGTCCTGCCGTCTTAAAATTTCTGCCTCGTCAATGGCATCCTCATACTGCTCTGCATGTGCAAGCACCTCTTTTGGAAATACCTCTCGCAAGTGAAATTGTCGTACGATTGCTAAAATATCAGTGCCTGCATCCTCAATATTGCCCAATATTTCAATGATTCTGCCCTCTGGGTTGCGACGCCCCTCGGGGTAACTTAAAATCTCAACCACGACCTTTTGCGCACTTCTTGCCTCTAATGTTTCGTTTGCAGGGATAAAAATATCCACCGACAACCGCCGATCATCAGGCACGACAAAGCCGTAATGCTGTCCCATCTCGTACGTACCCACCACTGTATGGTTAGCACGCTTGACCACACGGATAATTTCACCCTCTATACGCTTGGCGTTGCCACCACCCGCTATGGGACGAACGATTACACGGTCGTTGTGCAAGGCACCCAATGCATTGTCCATTGCTACAAAGATATCCCCTCGTCCGCTCACCTCTGAAATGACAAAGCCAAAGCCCTTTTCATTGCCTTGAAAACGCCCAGCGACAAGCCCCATGCGTTCAGTTGCACCGTAACGATTTTTCTTGGTGCGAATGATTTGCCCTTGCTCTAGCAATTGCTCTAACAGCTTTTCAAATATAGGCACATCAACCGCTGGCACGTCCAGCACCAACACCAATTCCTCAAGCTTGAGTGGCTTATATGCATCCTCTTGCATAAATGCAAGTATTTTCGCTTTTCTCGTTTCCATAAAATCCCATCCTTCATGTTCAATTTATCTATCCTATTATACTTCATTTATACACCTTTTATTAATAATTTGCAAGCAAAAAGCAGGTGCGCCTTATAAATCAGCACGCCTGCATAATTTCAGCTATGATTTGCTCTGCATTTTTATCCTGACAATCAATCGTCACATGTGCATACCGCTCGTACAACGGTTGGCGCTGTGCATACAATTGTACCATATCCTGCCCTTTTTCCACGACGATGCCACGTGTAGATATGTTCGTTAATCTTGTAAGAATGGTTGGCAAATCCAAGCGCAAATAGACCACTACGCTGTTCTCGCAAAAATTTCGCATCACCTTTTCGCTGTACACCATGCTACCGCCCGTCGCAATGACCGTGCCTGTCCAGGTGCATGCGCCAATGATTTCTTGCTCTTTTTGTAAAAATGCCGTTACGCCATCGGTTTGTAATATTTCCTGTAGCAACCGTCCTGTGCTTGCTTGCACCACCAAATCAGTGTCTACAAATGGCATGCCCATTGATTTCGCCAACAAAACGCCCACGGTGCTTTTGCCTGCCGCTGGCATTCCGATTAATACAATGTTTTTTTGCATAATGCCTCTTTCTATCGGTGGAATTTACTGATCATGGATACAATGAGCATAATAATGCTTGGTATGGACAGCACCCAT
>JACMMQ010000265.1 GCA_014378955.1 Clostridia bacterium | reverse complement strand
TAGCATCAGATGCATTTGCTAACACTCTCAGTTGTGAAATAAGGTTAGCACTCGTCCAGCCAATGCTTGTAAACGCTGTACCAAGCGAGCTAGTTGCTGCTATCTTGGTATTCATTGTTGCTACTTGTAAGTCATCCAAGCTTTTGATAACCTGCGTTCTTGTATTATTTATCCAACCCAGTTTATCTAGTTTAGTCGCAATAAGCTTCGTATCTCTTTTTGAATATAATAAGTATTCAAACCATTCTTGCATAGTAAAGGTGTTCCCTAGCAATGTTCTCAAATCAGTATCATTTGCAGCCCAATCATTCAATTGGGTAGTCAATGCATTATCACTATTGCATAAATAAATCTTTTCAATTCTTGTCAAAATCCTTGCTAATGCTGCTTTCGCAGCTGCTTCTGTGCCAAATTTCGTAATAACAGCAGGTGTTAACAACTCCTTACCGCTTGTTTTTAATACACTCGTCCAAATCGCATTGGTCGGTGCATTGCCTAACGCAGTCACAGCCGATATAGGTGTTGCAAACTTGTCAGTGTCCTCCGACGCTATGAAATTGTACACGGGTGAAACACCACTAACAATGCTACTAAAATTCGTTACTGGTGTTGCATTTGCTACCATGAAGCTTGAGCATAAAAACGTCACCACGAGCACCATCGCCAAACATTTTTTCAACTTACTGTTTTTAAAAACCATATTACTTTTCCTCCTTTAAGATACTGTATAATTCGTAAATCATTTTGGCCGCCATCGCCCTAGTTGCACTACTTTGGGGAGCAAATTTATTATCTCCCATGCCGTTTACGATCCCTGCGGTTTGCATTGCCAAAATTGCATCCTTTGCATATTCGCTTACTTGCTCAGCATCTACAAAGGTTATTGCCTCTTTTTTTTGCGGTAAGGTCATTTTAAAATACTGTGAAGCACGATTAAGCAAAACAGTCATATCCTGTCTGGTGATGGTTTGCGAAACACCGAAAGTACCATCGTCAAACCCCTTTGTTAGCCCTATCTTTTGTGCTGTCGCTATGTATGGATAATACCACGCTCCAGGCTTCACATCACTAAAGGTACATTGCGCGTTTGCGTCAACGCTTGTAAATGCTGCTACCAAAAGCTTCACGAACTGCTCACGAGTGACTAAATTATTCGGCGCAAATTTATAATCACCCATGCCGTCCACGACATGCTTGGCTACTAGTGTCTTGATTGCGTCTATTGCCCATGGAACATCCCCTAAATCATCGAAGATGATTTGTCCCCCAAACGATTTCATCGTGGCAAATGCCGTAATCTGTGTGTCAAACAATGCAATTGCTTGTTCAATTTCTAGCTTGGTCGCATCTTTATTGTTTAAAACAAGCTTCGCCTGGTTCAATGCGTTATTCATATAATCAATTGCAGCTTGTGAATAGTTAAGCTTGAAATTTGCACTATCCGCTAATACCAATTCATATTTATAAACCAAAGCTTGTTTAGGTGGTTTCTCATCAAAAATAGCACTTTTCATTGTCGTATATAACGGCAATAACGCATCTGGAATGACCTGCGTTTCCATAAATTGTGCAATTTCTTTTGAAAAACTTGTAAGTAGTGCATTCATTACCGGTCTGTGTGTACGATATGTAATGACTGACTTCAAGCTAGTGCCTAACGTGCGGTTAAAATTTTCCTTTGTAACCGTCGTTTTATTCATATCGGTCTGTAAATCTGTGAGGAACGATGCCAAGTCTGCCTCTGTTGCGCCGCCAGTTTTTATCTTTTGAATAAATTCCGGATACTCGTATTTCAATATGCCAAATGTTTCAACAATATTCACAGCAAATACAGCCACTGAGAGGTTTGCAAAAAGACAAATGACCAGTACCAGTGCTACCAACTTAAACTTCACGCAACCACCTCAACCTAAATGTGTATATTTTCCCCTGTTTATATATCATTTTATCATATTTTTTACTTTTGTCAATTGATATTTGTTTAAATATCTGTAAAATATAGAAACTGGTATATTTTGCAACAATCAGAAATAAAAATTTGAGGGGTGGCGATATTTTCTAAGCCTTCAAACTTACGCTTTATTCTATTGTACCGCCACCCACCAAATAATCCCCATCATAAAAAACAACTGCTTGTCCAGGGGTAATGGCTCTTTGCGGGGTATCAAACAACAATTCCACCTTTGCCATGCCATTTTGCTCAAAAGGGGTGACCAGCGCTTTTGCTTCTTTGGCGGAATAGCGCACCTTTACGCCCAGTGTTACAGGCGCTTGCAAGCTGTCAAGCGGTACAAAATTTAAATGCGTAGCGATTAAGGACTTAGCAAATTCCTGTCCTGCCTCCCCTAATACCACCTCATTTTTTGCGATATCCACCTTCAAGACATACATGGGCTTGCCAAAAGCAATGCCTAACCCCTTGCGTTGTCCGACGGTATAATGAAAAATGCCCTTGTGCTGTCCCAACACATGACCGAATGCATCCACAAAATTGCCCTTTTCTCCGGTTTGACCGGTACGCTCTGTGATAAAACGGGCGTAATTATTGTCCTCTACAAAGCAAATTTCTTGACTGTCTCTCTTGTTTGCCGTGCTAAGCCCGAGACGGTTGGCGATTTCACGTGTTTGCTCCTTGGTATAATCGCCCAGTGGCATCAAAATGTGCTTAAGCTGAGCTTGTGTCAAATTATACAGCGCATAGGTTTGATCCTTGGTTGCCGTGGCAGACTTTTTGATTAAATATCGACCATTTTCCGCTACGACACGTGCATAATGTCCAGTCGCCACATAGTCAATACCCATTGCCAATGCTTTATTTAATAACGCTTCAAATTTCACATATTTGTTGCATGCAATGCAGGGATTGGGCGTTTTGCCTTGTAAATATTCAGCAACGAAGTAATCAATCACTGTTTTTTCAAACACCTCTTGAAAATTCATGACATAAAAAGGAATGCCCAACTGGTTTGCCACCTGTCGTGCATCCTCCACAGCAGAAAGGGAGCAGCATCCGCCCTCCCTTATTTTGTCGCATGTATTACTTTCAGGCCATATTTTCATTGTGACGCCTATCACATCATAACCCAGCTCTAATAAAAGCTGGGCGGTGACTGAGCTATCCACGCCACCGCTCATACCAACGATAACTTTCTTTTTCATACGACTTCCACCTTATTCTTCCTCATCATGTGCATGACAGCCACCACAGCAACCGCCACAAGCACTTGTGTTTGTAAAGGGTGTGCCTTGCTTGAGGTAATAGTCCTCAATTGCCGCTTTGACCGCTTCCTCCGCTAAAACTGAGCAATGTAGCTTTTCAGATGGCAAGCCGTCCAAAGCTTCGGCCACCGCCTTGTTGGTTAAAAGCAATGCTTCCTGCACTGTTTTGCCGATAATCATTTCAGTTGCCATGCTGCTTGTAGCAACTGCCGCCCCGCAGCCAAAGGTTTTGAATTTTACGTCCTTGATAATATTATTTTCAATTTGTAAATATATT
>JACMMQ010000264.1 GCA_014378955.1 Clostridia bacterium | reverse complement strand
TGCCCACGCCCGCCCCTTTTTGAAAAAAGGGGACAAAAACTTTAATTGGGGTTTATTTATTAAAGTTTTAATCAATTTTTTTCAAAAAATTGCGGGTTTCAAAAGGGCAGCGCCCTTTGTCGTCGTCCGCAGACGGCGAAATCTTAACACGCAAAGAGTATTTTTCTTTGTTACTTTCTTTTTACGATAGAAAAAGAAAGTAAGGTTTTAGTGCGAAAAGTTAATATAAAAAAAGACGCACAGTCGGTCGAAGGTTGCCCTCCTTACACGATGAACGTCTTTGTTCTGAAAGATTAAATTGTTTATAATGAGTATACCACAAATTCTTAAAAATGCAAGCTAAAAATTAAGAAATTGCAAATTTTATTGAAATTGACTAATTTCACTCTCTATATAGTCAGTATATGCAGCACGATGATTTTTACTGCCAAAATTATTTCATTTATTTTCATAATCTTTTAATTTTTGTTCGTAATAACAAACAAGCTCTGGAAAGTGCAAAAGCTCCGCTTGTCCCTTTTGCGTTAGCGTATAAAGCCCCTTGTCCACCTTTTCAAACCAGCCATGTACATTATTGTATACAATCGGGTAGGTTTTTTTCACATCTGTACCCATTGCAATGAGCTGTTTGGATGACAATGTGCCATATTTTTGCATACAGCATGCCACATGAATGGTCATTTCCTTATAGGCTGTCATGAGCTTTGTACGGTTAATGCCTCCGATATTATAACCCCCTAATCTGCCCTCGAATTCCTTCAAAAGCTTTCCCTGCATGGTGCGACTGCCCTTCATGCTTTTTTCACGGTCAAATGGCGCCGGCTCTTGCACCACCTCCACGATCGCTTGCTCGCCACGCCACGACACAAAAATCAGTCCGAGCGACAACCGCTTCACGATGTGGTAAATATTTTTCCACCGCTTTGAAAACAAATCCGTTTTAGGCTTTGGCACTGCAATGTACACATGCTCCGTCAGCCTTTGTCTTGTTACCGCTTGCATGAGCACCTCTAAGTTAAAGGACTTTTTCAATTCAACCAGCACGACAAGCTCGCCCTTCATAGCCATCAGGTCACAGTCCTTGACCTCGCCTTTGACGGTAAAGCCCAATGCGGTTAAGTATGCACTTACTGGCTGATAGAGGTCGGCCTCCCGTATTTCCTTAAGGTTTTTCATTTTACCCTACCTATAATAATTTTTTCATCCGTGCGATTATGTCGTCCAGTTGTGGCTGAATAAATTCAGGCTTGGCTTTTTTTATGCTTTTGCTTTGAATCCAAAATGCATCTATCGCATATCCGCCATGGGCATTCACCTTTTTTGCAACATTTTCCTGCGCACTTGCATTTTTGCCCGAGCCTGATACCAGCACCAATATCACCTTTTGTCCCGAAAGCTTCGCCTGTTCAAAAAAGGAATTGACCGCAGGCGGTGTAGTGTTCGCCCATATCGGCAGGCACAAAATCATTTTCTCAATACCCGCACTGTCAAACTGCAACGGCTTAATGGCTGACTTTTTCTCTGTTGTCGCTTGATAGCCACCCACCGCTATGTTGATTGCATTGTTTTTGCGGTTGCCTATTTCCTCGATGGGGTAGCTGTTAACACTAAGCGATTGCGCTAATTTTTCAGCCACCATTCCTGTGGTGCCGCCCAATGAATAATAAACGATTGCGTTCATAAAATTTTCCTCCCAACTATTTATTGTATAAGTTGGTTCTATTATATCATACTGTATTTAAATGTATAGAGGGTAAAGAAAAAAAGCCCTGAACATTTATCTTCAAGGCTTCGTACATCTATAGAATTAACCGCCATCATTCCTCTATCAAATAAGCGTTCCCATTCATCGCCTTACACTTTTTCTTCACCAGCGACAGTGCACTTGACAGCTCTGCTGGGGTTTTGTACTTTTTATCATAGCCATTCACGACCGATATGGCAACTGAAATCTCTTGGCAGATGGTGGGTGAATAGTTAAAAATACTCTTTTTAAAGTCTGCGATAATCCTTGTGCATATCTTTTCTGGGTGTTCGCCATAATCTATAAATAGGAAATCATCCCCGCCGATATGTCCTACAAATACACGCTCTGCGTTCTCTTCGTAGATGTTTGATAGTACCTTGCCAATCAGACAAATCACATCATCCCCTAGCTTGTAGCCATACTTGTCGTTGATGCGCTTGAATTTGTTCAAATCCACATACATGGCGTAAAATCTCTTGTTGGCGTTGATACAATTTTGGATTTCATTTTCAATAATTAAATTGCCTGGCAACCCCGTCAGTGGGTTCAAATGCCTAGCGTAATGAATTCTATGTTCGGTCAAGCTCTCTAATATACTAATGACGTTTGTAACGCCTTCGTATACACCGTTGTTTGTAATGATAATCATGTCGTATGTATTGGAGCCATCTCTTGCGGTTGCTTGTTTTGAAACCCATGTCAATGGCAAGGATTTTTCAACAATCAGTGGATGATGATCCATAATTAAAGCAACGGGTTTTTTTGAATACAAATCCCGCCCAAACCGATGACCATATTTCTCAAAAAACTTATTCCTTACCAAAAGCCCCATCGGTTTATTGTCTTTTATAACGGGTATACCATAGAGCTTACTATTTTCACTAAATAATTCATACGCCTTTTCATTTAAATCGTTCATTTCAAAGGTAGGCGCCGTCATCATAACATTTGCTACTGGGATTTCGCTATATTTTTTACTGTTCTTTGTGATATTAAATCGATTGATGTATTCTACCAGCTCAGCATTTGGCTTCGCAGGCATGGTGTTAGGCCTTGCAATCAAATAGCCTTGTCCAAACTCTACGCCCAACGTCATGAGCGTGTCTAATTCCTTGTTTGTTTCAATCCCTTCAGCAATCAAAACGATGCCTGAAACATTGCAAAAGGATACCAAAACCTTCACGAGGTTACGCTTCATTTTGTCACTATTGACGTCCCTGATAAGTCCAATGTCAATTTTTATGAAGTTCGGTTGTGCTTCAGCGATTAGTTTCAAGCCCGAATAGCCATCGCCTACATCGTCCAGTGCAATTTGGAAGCCCTGATTGCTGTAATGCTCTAGTGTATTCAAAAAGGCTGGCATATCATTCAAGGTGCTTTTCTCGGTAATTTCAAAAACGATATTTTCAGGACTTAGCGAATATTTCGCAAGATAGGCATTGGTCATGCCCGAAAAAAACTTAGGGTCATGGATAATATGCGGGTCAACATTCAGAAACAATTTTGAAGTGATGTGCTGCAAAGCCGCATTTTCAATGGCTTTTTGTCTACAAACAGCATCAAAATCCCACATGCAATTTTCTTTTAACGCAAGGTTGAAAAGTTCTTCTATGTTTAAGCTGGTGTATTCAGGCATCACCCGACTCAGTGCCTCATACCCATAAACTTGTCCCGTTCTAAGTGAGATAATGGGTTGAAAAACGGTATTTACAGCTTTTTTATCAATAATGTTGCGCAGTTCTGTGCGACGTATATTTTCTCGCACATCAGAAACATTCGAAATAGCTGTGTTCATAATAAGTTCCATTCCTTTCGCTGTGCTCAAGGCACAAAAATTTAATGAAAGTGTTCCCTTAACACTTTAGTTTGTGATAAAATGT
>JACMMQ010000033.1 GCA_014378955.1 Clostridia bacterium | reverse complement strand
ATGTGTCCATCCTGGAGTTGTTTGAAGGTGTGATGGAGGTCAAATCCATTGCAGGAGACAATTATTTAGGGGGTGAGGATTTTACCGCCTTGCTTGCAAATTATTTTATGGACACGCACAATATCGCTGTGCATGATATAGACAACAAGGCACTAGCAATCATACAAAAACAGGCTGAACAATGCAAGTTCGAATTGGGTATTAACACGACAGCAAAAATGTGCTTTTCAAAGGGTGAGCAGTTATGTGAGACGGTACTTGACCGTGATAGCTTTGAAAAGCTTGTATACCCACTTTTGACGCGCTTACGACACCCTATCGAGCGAGCGTTGCGTGATGCTTCGCTTACCCCGCATGAGCTAGATGCGGTAATCTTGATTGGGGGCGCCACACGTATGAACGTTGTGCGTGCAGCTGTATCAAAAATGTTTAACCGTTTACCCTATTCAAACATTAACCCTGATGAAGCGGTTGCCTTAGGTGCCGCCATTCAAGTTGCACTTAAAGAACGAAATGCGGCACTGGACGAGGTGATTTTGACCGATGTGTGCCCCTATACCTTGGGCGTGGATATCGCACAGCACATGGGTAATGGCAAATATGAAGATGGATATTTCTTGCCCATCATTGAGCGAAATTCCACTATTCCTATCAGTAGGGTTGAAAAATTAAATACCATACAGGACAATCAGACCAAAATTCAGCTTGATATCTACCAAGGTGAAAGTAGACGTGTAGAAAACAACATAAAGCTTGGCTCGCTAAATGTTTCGATCCCTGCTTCCCGCGCAGGCGAACAGCAAATAGAAGTGCGATACACCTATGATATCAACGGTATTTTGGAGGTTGAGGTAGTGCATGTTCAAAGTGGCAAGAAACACCGCCTGGTAATCGAAAATAGCCCTGGAAGCATGACGCAAAAAGAGATTGATGTACGCCTGAAGGCACTTGATAGTATCAAAATTCACCCCAGAGACCGCACAGAAAACAAGCATCTATTAGCACGTGGCGAGCGCATGTACGAAGAATCCTTAGGGGATACGCGTGACTTTATTATGCACATTCTGCAAAAGTTTGAAAGTGTTCTTGCAACACAAAACGATAGGGAAATTAAAAAGGCTAGAGCCGAGCTTAACGAATCGCTAGATACGATAGAGAGGCGGTTTGAGTTTTGAATGATATGTGGAAAATATTAGGCATTGCCACCACGGATGATCTCTCTGTCATTAAAAAGGCGTATGCTAAAATGCTTAGACAATATCATCCCGAGGATGATCCCGAGGGTTTTCAACGCCTCAAGGAGGCGTATGATAGCGCCTGTCGTCACGCTAAATGGGTGAAGCAACACCAAGAAAGAAAATCTGAATCGTCTGAGCAGGATGCGTATATACCGCCTGTCATATTGCCTCACCATAAGTTCGATCAAGCCGTTTTGGAACAGGCACAAACCATGGATGTGCAGATACAAGCTCTGTTAGAACGAACAGCTATGTTATATGCGGATTTTTCCTCGCGCATCGTATATGAAAACTGGCATGAATTACTAGAAAGTGACATCATGTGGAACATTCAAGCAAAAACACGCATCGGAAGTGACATGCTTGTCTTTATGAAGACTCATCGCTATTTGCCACAAATAATCTGGCAGTTACTCAACCAAACCTTTGCGTGGACTGAGCAAGCAGAGGGACTACATCCATACTATAGCGACCCGTTTACGGAGTACATTTGTTTGCAGGTGACGCGCGTTTGTCCTATATGCTATGAATATTATCAGTTTCCAGATGGCTTTGACATTGAAAAATATTTAAAAAATGTCGACAACGCCTTGATGGAGTTTGAAAAAAATGCCTATGCAAGTGCAATACAATTTGTTCGCATCGCAAACAACCTATTAGGTCATGACCCCAACCTGTTTTTCATGGAAGTGTTGTATGAACTGCGCAACGGCTGTGTACTGCAAACACAATACGACCAAATCATCAAGATGAATATCCTACCAAACGATGTGGCTGGTCTATTAGCGCTGGCAAATACATATCAATCAGAAGGTATACCCGCAAAAGCAATTAGTGTCTTTACTCAACTTTCCCAAATGTTGCCAAACAATGATAAAATCACCTATTCCCTCTCGCAACAATACAGAAGGCTTGGTGACTGGGAAATGTCCTATCATTGGCTATATCGGACACTCGTTATCAATTCCAAGCATGAAGGTGCACTGCAGGACGTGGGTGTTGCGGAGCAAAGATGGTTAGGGGCACTTCGTAAAAGACGTATGTACAGGCCGTTTGACAAGGTAATTGGCGCGAAAATTAAACAGGTCAATACAGAAATTAAACAGCGCAACCGCACAAAAAGCAAAGGATTTAAATTCTCATACTATCGATTTGCGGTTATAATTGTTTTTTGCCTTCTTATTGTATATGCAAACATAAACAATCAAGATAGCAGCCTTCGCCCTTCAGATGTGGACAAGCAAAACTATCACAATGCATCCACCGATGTTTTTGCAAATTTGAATGTAACCTCCATTTCCAAATTGGGAGCAGGGGTGAATAAAGTATTAGTGTTGTTTGACAGTATTTATGGTCTACAAGCTGTGAGCACCCTTAAAAAGGATGCAAATGGAAATGGCACACGAGAATTTTTGCGTATTGAGAAAGATTTTGACCCTCAAACCAATGACGCTTTCGAGGGGTATGTATACATTGGCGAAGTGAAAAATGAAGTGGTTTTATTCATTGCAAAGGACAACTTATTTGTCAATCCCCAGAAGTATAGAGGCGTGCAGCTCGTTGGTACGATTCAAACGCATACACCCATTGACGGGATGAAAAATACCCTCATAAGACATGCAAATGAATCCAAGGACGCTTCAAAGATGGCAACTCCATCCGTTAACAAGTCCATTATTTTTGACAAATTGATAATAGTAGAACAATTAGCGCGACCGCCTTCACCAACAAAAACACGTAGCAATAGTTCCTTTGGAATTATAGGGCTCATCTTGATTGTTACGATGTTTTCAATTAAAGTGTTGCGACGATAAACATCCTCTCTGCAATTACACCCTCGAGGGCGTGATTTCTCTTTGGGCTAGTAAAAATTTACATGATAAGAGGGGCGGTCAAAAACACCACCCCTTCGCACACAGTCATATAGTTTTCAACCCACCATATCCTCCAATACATCCTTCAATGTCAACGGCGTGACCGAATGCTTTGCAATATTTTTAATCAAGCTGAGCATCTCTTCTTTATTGGTCAGTACGTCCTTGACCCCAACTACCTCTGTCTTTACACATGCATGATGGTCCACGTGGCGTTTCACCACTTCTACGCCATACCTTTTTTTTGCAGTTCCTTCCCAATCATTCACTTGCTCGGTCAAATAATATTCCAAAGTGATTTTTTGGGTTAGCTGATTAACGAGTAAATCTTCATCTGTTATATGTACAGTTTTTACGTATAATTTCGCACTCATGTTACCCCCCCCCCTTTTGCATACAATGTTCACAATTTCGCTCCGTTTATTATATCGTACAACCCACGTATCTACCACTTAATTCCATCGCATAATTTTTACTTTTACTTGTGAATGCGACAGGCTCTGAAGCATTATATGTCGAATATTTGCATCTGATGTCATTTTCATTCGAATTTGCACGATGAAAACCCAATTTCATTATTTTGGTAGCTTTTATCACTTGCCCAATTGCGTCATTTATGCTATCATAGATGTAAGCTTATTTATTATTTTATGTCATCATTTAAAGGGGGGGTTGGATGTTACAATCAGTTAAGAACTTTTTTCTTGCGATTAATCAATTAGAAGCGCTAACCAAACGAGTGCTCTACCACGGTATACAGTTTGCTGCGGGCTTATCCTGTCTCGCTTTTGTCATGTTTTGGCTCAATGCACGATATTATCATAACAATGCAAACATACAAGGTACTGTACAATATCTCATGACCACCATTGTTACAATTATTGTTGAAGTTGTCATCGCTGGCTTTGTCATGGATCATTTTTTAAAACAAAAAAAGCAAAATCAAGAAAAATAGCAGGCTGAGCCTGCACCCAGTTCGCACGTGAGCTTTATGCAAGGTTGCAAGATAGAGCCTGCGTTAAAATTTGTAAAATCATTGTTAATAACTTAACTAGCGTTGTTTGTAGGGGCAGGCCTTGTGTCTGCCCAAATGTATTAAATTCGGGCAGACATAAAGCCTGCCCCTACGGTAGATATGTACTAATTGGATTAAGCTGTTGACATTTTTTAAAAAGCAACGTAAAAAAAGCTACTCCTCGTGAGTAGCTTTTTTTGTATTACTAGCAGCATCTTTTACCAATACCGTTATTGCAGAAGAACATGAAAAAAATAATTGCAATCACAATCCAAACCCATTCATCACCAAGACCAAATAAACCGCATCCACAACCTGCTGTTTCAGACATTTTACATACCTCCTCAATAATAATTACAAAGCCATCGACTATGTACCTGTTACATTATTATCGTATGCAAATGTGTGTACTGTGGTGCATCATTTCTTTGATAAGTTTTTCATTTCCACGAAAATCATGATGCCCGTCAGCACGGTCGCCAACAAGTCAGATAAAGGACCTGCCCAAATCACGCCATACAAGCCCCAATTGCCGATATTGGGTAATATGAATACAAGCGGTATAAAAATAAGAATTTGCCGTGATAGTGAAAGTACCATTGCCTTCATGGGCTTGCCTATCGCTTGAAAATAGTTGGAGCTGACTATCTGAAACCCGACAATGGGTAGCAAAAGCATATAAATACGCAAGACATTTGTGCCCAGCTTGATGAATTCTACATCATCCTTGTTAAATGCCATCATCAATTGCTTGGCAAAAATTGTCACAATAATAAAGCCACCGATAGCGATAATTGATGCTGCGATAATCGCTAGCTTGAGTGTTTTTCGGACACGGTCAAACTTCTGTGCGCCGTAATTGTACCCGATAATCGGTTGTGCACCTTGGTTGATGCCAAAAATTGGCATCATAATGAGCATACTAAAACGAGACACTGCACCCATGACAGAAACCGCCAGCTCACCACCCTTTTGAATGGGTAATAAGCCCCCATAATAAATAAGGCTGTTGTTCAAAATCACCGTTACGATGCTAATCGCAATTTGCAATGCAAAGGGCGCTGAGCCGATCGCCACGATTTTCAAAATCCAATGCTTGTTGGGCATCAATCGTTTGGCGTGGATTTTTAATTCACTTTGACCGCTAAAGAAGTAGTGCAGCACCCAAGCTGCCGAAATGCCCCACGCAATGACCGTTGCCACGGCGGCACCCTTCGTTCCCCATCTAAATACGCCAATGAATAGTACGCCCAAGATTGCATTCATCACCGCTCCTATAATCATCGTTTGCATAGCGACCTTCGGGTTGCCATCCGCACGAATATAGTTGTTCATGCCCATTGAAATGGACTGTAGCACTGAGCCTAGCAGTAAGATGGATAGATAATCCCTAGCGTGTGGCAGGATGCTAGGCGTTGCGCCAATGTGCAGGAGCAGTGGATCCAGGAATATATAACCCACCACTGAAATGAGTAACGGCACTGCGATTAACAAAAGCATGCCCTGCGCCGCAATATGCTCCGCATCCTCTCGCTTGTGCTGTCCTAAATGAATGGAAATGAGTGAGGTTGAGCCTATGCCAAAAAGCATAGCAACCGCCATCATGACCCCGAAAAACGGAAAGGTAATCGCTACCCCCGCCAATGCGTCTGTGCCTGCAAACTGTCCAATTAAAACGCTATCGACCACATAATACAAGGCGTTAATCATCATGCCTGTGATCGCTGGGATGGAAAACTCCTTTAAAAGCTTGCCAATACGTTCCTCGCCTAATCTATTTGTACGTGCCGTTTGATTGTCCATTCTTTCCTCCGATAATTTTCATACTAATCTTGATTAAAATCATAACCATCTGTCGGTCGGTGTTTCAAAACGCTTACTCGCGTTTTGCCTCCCTCCGCTGGTTAT
>JACMMQ010000263.1 GCA_014378955.1 Clostridia bacterium | reverse complement strand
TGACTGTTGCATAGCTCTCAAGTGTTCATAAAATGCTGGGTGCTAAAATGATAATGGTAGCACAGACTCTGCTCACATAGTTAAGATTGTCTTGATTTTAGTGGGCATCATTGTTCTACTAATAATATTGATTTATGGGACTATCTTCCTAATTAAGAGAAGGAGAAGAATACATCAATAAATAAATGAAGATAATATATAGAGACGGCTAGTTGCCGTCTCTATATATTTATACGGTTTTTCAAAAAAATAATGACTAATTGGGTTATTTTATGTATAATAATAGATGTACAATAAACATTGAGATTAATGGAGAATGAAGATGAAAAAATTCACACAAGAAAAAAAACCTTTTGTCAAAAACGATAAAGTAAAGAATGAAAAGATAGTAGAGAAGAAACCTATTGAAAAGGTCTTTTCGCCACAACCGCCTATTGACGAGCTGGAAGACCGCCTTGAGGGACGCAACCCTATCATAGAGGCACTCACCGCAGGACGTACATTTGATAAGATACTGGTCGCCAAGGGTGACCGTGAAGGCTCTATTTTACGCATACTGGCGATGGCGAAGGAAAAGGGCATTATGATACAAGAGGTTGATCGGAGCAAATTGGACGGCATGTCAGTAACACACGCCCACCAAGGCGTGATTGCCCATGTTGCGATGCATCATTATGTTACAATTGATGAAATGCTTCAAAATGCAAAGCAAAACGGTGAAGTACCTTTTTTGATTATGGTAGATGAAGTAACTGACCCACATAATTTGGGTTCAATATTAAGAAGTGCAAATGCGGCAGGTGCGCACGGTGTTATCATTCCAAAACGGCGTGCAGTTGGCTTAACCGCCTCTGTTGCGAAAGCCTCTGCTGGTGCTGTGGAGTATATGCCAGTCGCAAAAGTCGTTAACTTAAGCCAAACAATTGAACAGCTTAAGGAACAGGGTGTTTGGGTAATTGCGGCGGATATGGATGGTGAGCAAACTTACACCGATGCGGACTTAACAGGGGCAATTTGTTTGGTCGTAGGCAGCGAAGGAGAGGGCATTGGGCAATTGATTAAGAAAAATTGCGATTTTGTTGTCAGTATTCCAATGCTTGGACAGATTAGTTCGTTAAATGCATCTGTTGCTGGGGCATTGATGATGTATGAGGTTGTGAGACAAAGAAATATAACTAAAAAATAGCATAAAGGGGCATTCACATGACGGCACTATTTATACAAGCATTTATCACTATTTTCCTTGCGGAAATGGGTGATAAATCTCAACTTCTAGCCTTAGCTTTTGCAACAAAATACAAGCTTAGACAAGTGCTTTTTGGTTTATTTATTGGGATTTTAGTCAATCATGCGATCGCAGTGGTGATAGGGCATTTTGTACACCAAGCGGTTGAGGATCTCACCTTGGTGAAAATCTTTGCGGCATTTGCGTTTATTTTGTTTGGCTTAATGTCCTTAAAGCAAGGGCATTCTGATGAAGAGGCTGCACCGCAAAAGGTGTTTTTCAGCCCTGTTTGGACGGTTGCGTTGGCGTTTTTCGTGGGCGAATTAGGCGATAAAACGCAGCTAGCAACGCTTGCATTGGCTACAACGACTGAATATCCATTCGTATTATTATGTGCAACTGTATCAGCGATGATGACGGTTGGCATGATTGGCATTATCATAGGTGCAATGGCAGGCAAGAAGATGCCAGAAAAGTTTTTGAAAATTTTATCAGGCGCAATCTTTATATTTTTCGGGGTTCTGATGTTAGCTCAAAATATGCCAAAAACGCAATTGGATACAGTTGTGATGGGTATTTTATCCCTAGCGTGCGCAGGGTTTGGTGCGTATCTATGGCTCAAAAAGCCAAAAAAAGTGTGAGAGGGGAAAATAGACATGAGAGCAGTTATAACAGTGATTGGAAAAGATCAGGTAGGCATTATTGCGAATGTAAGCAATATATTAGCACAATATAGCATTAACATTCTAGACATTTCGCAAACGGTTATGACGGATATTTTCACCATGATTATGATGGTTGAGATATCAAAATCAAAAGTAGGCATTGCCGATATTGCTGACCTATTAGCAAAAAAAGGTGAGGAAATCGGTTTGTCCATTCGTATTCAGCATGAGGATATTTTTAATTCAATGCATCGAATTTAATTCAAAAAGATAAATGGGGTTTAATTATGTTAAGCGTTTATGAGGTAATTGAAACAATCAAAATGATTCAAGAGGAAAATTTAGATATACGTACCATCACGATGGGCATTTCCTTGCGTGATTGCTGTGCGACGGATGGGAAAGTGGCACGTCAAAAAATATACGATAAAATCACACGCAAGGCGGAGCATCTTGTAAAGGTTGGACGGGATATTGAAAAAGAGTATGGCATCCCCATTATCAACAAGCGTATCTCTGTTACGCCCATGGCAATGATCGCAGAAAGCTCAGATGATTTTGATTACGTGGAGTTTGCAAGAACGCTTGACCGTGCTGCAGATACTGTGGGTGTCAATTTTATTGGCGGATTTACAGCACTCGTTCACAAGGGCTATACCGTGGGGGATACAAGGCTTATCGCCTCTATAGCTGAAGCGTTAGCCGTGACAAAAAAGGTGTGCGCTTCTGTCAATGTAGCGACAACCAAGGCAGGCATTAACATGGATGCAATCCGTGAAATGGGCGAGGTCATTAAAAGGGCGGCATTTTTAACCGCTGATTCTGGCGGCTTAGGATGTGCAAAGCTGGTCGTATTTGCGAATGCCGTAGAAGATAATCCATTCATGGCAGGTGCGTTTCACGGCATTGGTGAACCAGAATGCGTTATCAACGTGGGCGTAAGCGGACCAGGTGTTGTAAAATGTGCGATTGAAAAAGTCAAGGGCGCAGATTTCGGCACAGTGGCTGAAACCATTAAAAAGACAGCGTTTAAAATTACACGCATGGGTCAATTGGTCGCACAAGAGGCATCTAAACGCTTGGATGTACCGTTTGGTATTGTAGATTTGTCGCTAGCACCTACACCAGCCGTCGGCGATAGCGTGGCCTATATATTAGAGGAAATGGGCTTAGAAATGTGTGGTGCGCACGGTACGACTGCTGCATTGGCTTTACTCAACGATGCGGTTAAAAAGGGCGGCGTAATGGCTTCCTCGCATGTTGGTGGCCTGAGTGGTGCATTTATACCTGTGAGCGAGGATGCAGGGATGATTGCGGCAGTACAGGCAGGCGCATTGACACTTGAAAAGCTTGAAGCAATGACCTGTGTGTGTTCAGTAGGCTTAGACATGATTGTCGTGCCTGGTGAT
>JACMMQ010000262.1 GCA_014378955.1 Clostridia bacterium | reverse complement strand
TTCTAACTGTGCACCATTTTCGTCCAGCTGAAAGGTAATATCTTGTTTTGCTTCACTAATATAATACTTTGTAAAATTATTATTTGATAAATATTTTCCTGTTAATTCAGAAAATGAATGAGAAAGATTAAAGGACAACTTTGGAATTTGCAAGGTGTCTCTTTCAGCTAAGGATTGTTGTTTTCCATTTTTCACCCTATTATCAATCATCTCTAATGTTTTCAACAGGGTATCCTGTGGGGATATATTCGCAATTATAATTTCATCGCTCTGTGTATTTGAATGAAGTCTTATAATGAAATCCAAATCACTCTTATAATCAATTATATCCACCAAATCACGATACTTTTGATGATTA
Organism: Clostridia bacterium; assembly: GCA_014378955.1. Taxonomy (GTDB): domain Bacteria; phylum Bacillota; class Clostridia; order SK-Y3; family JACMMQ01; genus JACMMQ01. The sequence goes on along the minus strand of JACMMQ010000262.1, from coordinate 16,849 downwards.
TTACTGGAATATTCTTCAAGCCCAAATGCACTAACATTTTTTGATTTTGTACCATCCTTAAATACAATATCATTTTTTATTATTTCAAATTTATGTGCAAATTTTAAACTTTTATACAAATATGAGTATGCTAATATGTCATCATCATTTCTAAGTTCATCTATCAATTTTGGCGTAGATGGATTGAATTTTTTCACTAATTGTGTATTTATCGTCTGCACAATATTATCTTTCTTCATGCCAACCATTGCAACATAATCCTTATCATCTATGTCAAGCTTTGTCGATAATCCTTTATTTAATTTGCTAACAATGTCTATTTCTTGATTGAGTTTAATATCTTCTTTTATAATATTATTCTTCAATTCATTCCACGACAACTGAAACGTAGAGCAATATACCAAATTTTTTCCTCCTACAATCCTTGCTTCCATATGGGAAGAAATATCCGTTTGCTCCAATTGCTTAGAATTCATAATAGGTAGCTTATCAAAATCTTTTGAGCAACTCGTTAATGCAAAAACAGAGAATAAAAAGATATAAAAATATAGATACTCTTTTTTACGCAATTCCGTTACCCCCCTTGCCAAATATCCATCCAGTTCTTAATTATAATTAAAACCGATAATCTACATTATATGTACATTATCGGTCTTTTTTATAAAACCTAGCTTAAAACTCTAACCTTCAAAACCCCTGCAATGCTGCTAAACTCATTTGTCATCACATCTGAACAGCTACCGTCAATGTCTAAAATTGTATACGCCATATTGCCCTTGCTCTTGTTGAGCATGTTTTGAATGTTTATTTCATGCTTCGCTACTGCTGTTGAAATTTGGCTCAACATATTTGGAATGTTTTGATGTGCGATACAGATACGTGTTTCAGACGAACGTGGCAAATCGCAGGTTGGGAAATTTACGCTGTTGACAATATTGCCATTTTCTAAATACTCACGTAATTCTCTTGCTGCCATAATCGCACAATTGTCCTCTGACTCAGGGGTTGATGCGCCTAGATGTGGAATAGCCACTACATTTTCACATTGCAAAATTTCTTCATTTGGGAAATCAGTCACATAGGTTGCGACCAAGCCGTTTGCCAATGCGGTACGCATATCGACATCGTTGACCAATTCACCACGAGAGAAGTTTACAATTCTCACGCCTTGCTTCATTAAGCCAAAGCTTTCCTTGTTGATCATGCCCTTTGTGTCCTTGTTCAAAGGCACATGCAGGGTGATATAATCTGCCTTGCTCAATATTTCATTTATGCCCATTGCTTTTTTAACGGTACGTGACAAGCCCCACGCCGCATCCACAGAAATGTATGGGTCAAACCCAATCACATCCATACCAAGTGCTTCCACTGCATTTGCGACCATCACACCAATTGCACCAAGTCCAATGACGCCCAATGTTTTGCCCAGAAGTTCAGGTCCTACGAACGATGCTTTGCCTTTTTCTACATCCTTTGCCACGTCTGTGCTAGTACCGTTCAAGGTTTTTGCCCATATGATTCCATCCGCAATTTTACGCGCGGACAGCAACAAGCCTGCTATCGTTAATTCCTTTACAGCGTTTGCATTTGCACCCGGTGTGTTAAAAACCACAATGCCTTTTTCTGAGCATCTTTCCACTGGAATGTTGTTCACGCCAGCGCCAGCTCTTGCAATGGCTTTTAAATTTGCTGACAATTCTGTTGCGTGCATGTCTGCACTACGCACCAAAACGCCATCAGGATTTTCGCATTGGTCGTTGATGCTCAAATGGTCGCCAAGCATATTGACGCCAATTTGTGCGATTTTATTTAAAGTTTTAATTTCATACAAATTCATAACCACCTTTTCTGTCTTTATCATATCTCATTATCTTTTTCAAACTGTCTCATGAAATCCACGAGCTTTTGCACGCCAATTACTGGCATTGCATTATAAATGCTTGCACGCATACCGCCTACGCTACGATGCCCTTTTAAATTGACAAAGCCATTTGCAGTTGCTTCCTTCACAAACTTTGCATCTAGCTCCTCTGATGGGCATACAAAAGGAATGTTCATAAGCGAACGGAATTCCTTTTCCACGGTACCTCTAAACATTTTGGATTGATCTAAGTAGTCATACAAAATGTTGGCTTTATCGATATTTATTTTTTCAATTGCAGCGATGCCACCTAGCTCCTTGAGCCATTCTAAAACCAATTTGACGATGTAAATCGAATAGGTCGGTGGTGTGTTAAACATCGAGCCTTCATCTGCATGTGTTTTGTAATTTAACATGGTTGGCGTAAAATCAAGCGCACTACCAATTAAATCCTCACGGATAATCACAACCGTTACGCCAGCCGGGCCTAAATTCTTTTGTGCACCTGCATAAATGATACCAAATTTTGAAATATCATAAGCCTGCGATAAAATGTTGGAGGACATATCTGCTACCAATGGTACATTGCCCGTATCCGGCAAATCTATAAAACGTGTACCATAAATGGTGTTGTTGGTGGTAATGTGGAAATAATCCGCATCTTTCGAGAATTTACTTTTATCTAGGTCAGGAATGTAATTAAAGTTCTTATCCTCTGACGATGCAATCACATTGACTTGACCATATCTTGAAGCTTCTTTATAGGCTTTTTTAGCCCACAAGCCAGTGATGGCAATGTCAGCCTTTTTATTTTTAAATAAATTTAACGGAACCATAGAAAACTGCAAGGATGCGCCCCCTTGCAAAAATAGCACCTTATAATGATCAGGTATTCCCATAAGTTCTCTCAGTAAGCTTTCAGCCGCACCAATAATCGCTTCATACGGTTTGGATCGATGGCTCATCTCCATCACTGACATACCCGAATTGCCACAGTTTAACATTTCTTGTTGTGCTTTTTCAAGCACGGGTACTGGTAGCATGGAAGGCCCTGCTGAAAAATTGTATACTCTTTCCATATTCAATTACCCCCTCATTGGCATTTTTTTCATAAATAATACTTTTTAATTATACATGAATTCCCATTGTTCGTCAATAATTTAACGAAATATTGCCCATTAAAATGCTTTCATCGCTTCGACATTTTTCAGTGCACCGACAGCAGAAATGCAAAATGTTTCAAGATTAAAAATAACTTGTGCGATTTCATGCACCTTTTGCTGATTGACATTGTCTATACGTGTCATTACATCATCAATTGATTGAATTTTACCAGCGGAAATGATTGATTTTCCCCAATATTGCATACGTGTGCTAACACTTTCAAGAGACATGATGTAGCCTCCCTTGATTTGCTCCTTCGCACGGTTTAGCTCCTCTGGAGTTACACCTTTTTGCTTGAACAGCTCAATTTCCTTTTTCAAGGTTACCATGACCGCCTCTGTTTGATTGGGGTTAAAGCCTCCATATATCGAGAAAATGCCAGCCTTTTGGTAGCGTGCCGCATGGGAATAAATCGTATACGCCAAGCCCTTTTCTTCTCGAATGCTTTGAAAAATGCGTGAGCTCATGCCGCCGCCAAAAATGGCATTCATTACCTGCAACGTATAAAAGCGATTGTCCTCATAGGCAAAGCCTTCATAGCCCAAGCATAAATGCACCTGCTCAATTTCCTTTGGACGATAAATCTGCTCTGCTTGAAAAGAAAGGGGTTCGTAATCTTCATAGGGTACATCTGCACCTATTGCCCATTGGCTAAAATATTGTTCAATCAACGCTTGCATAGCTGTATGATCAAAATTACCTGCAACGGAAATCACTGCGTTTTTCGGCACATAATATTGTGCCATGTACTGCCTCATGGTTTGAGCGTTGATGTTTGCTAGTGACTGCTCTGTGCCTAAAATAGGTCTGCCCAAAGCATCGCCTGCCCAAACAGCCTCTGTCATATTATCATATGCCAAGTCCTCTGGAGAGTCCTCATACATGTTAATTTCTTCTAAAATAACACTGCGCTCGGTGTCAATATTCTCCTCCAAAAAGGTGGATTGAAAAAGCATGTCACACAATAATGAAATGGCTTTTTCCACATGATTGTCTAGTGTTTTTGCATAAAAACATGTGTTTTCCTTGCCCGTATAGGCATTCAACTGACCGCCAATGCTGTCCATATATTCTGCAATTTCCTTCGCCGTTCTTGTACTTGTGCCTTTGAAAAGCATATGCTCAATAAAATGCGAAATACCGTTGTTGTGCGCTGTTTCACGACGTGAGCCAGCCCCTAGCCAAATACCAAATGCAACTGAACGCACATAAGGCACTGCTTCTTGAACGACTCGTACACCATTTTTTAACGTATATTGTTTAATGTCCAATCGGGTTCCTCCATTTTAAATAATGAGTTGAAAACGGACGGCTTGTGAGCCGTCCGCTAGCTTTAATTATCATTGCAAAGGTATGAACTGGGTGCAGGCTCAGCCTGCCTTCCTATTCTGCCTTTGGCTTTTCTTCATCCATCATGGCGTCTTTACGAGAGAGGTTTATTCTGCCCTGTTTGTCGACTTCCATAACCTTAACCATAATTTCATCGCCAACATTCACAACGTCCTCTACCTTGTCAACACGTTTGGTATCGAGCTTAGAAATGTGTACCAAGCCCTCTTTGCCTGGTAAAAACTCTACAAATGCGCCAAATGCCATCAAGCGGACAACCTTAGCCTTGTAAATTTCACCAATCTTAGCTTCCTTTGTGATGCCCTCGATGATTGCAACGGCTTTTTTAGCAGCCTCTGCATCAGCGGTTAAAATAAAGATACGACCATCATCCTCAATATCAATTTTAACGCCAGTATCAGCGATAATCTTTTGAATGATTTTACCGCCAGGCCCAATAACTTCTCTGATTTTGTCAGGATTGATGTTGATGGTGATAATCTTCGGTGCGTATTGTGACAGCTCCGCACGTGGCTTATCAATCGCCTTTGCCATAATCTCATCTAATATATAATAGCGAGCATCTCTTGTTTTGGTGAGTGCCTCTTCAACAATTTCACTCGTCAAGCCATCATTTTTCAAATCCATTTGAATGGAAGTGATGCCTTTTTTCGTACCAGCGACCTTAAAGTCCATATCGCCGAAAAAGTCCTCTAACCCTTGAATGTCAAGCATCGTGATGAAACGATCACCTTCTGTAATCAAACCAACAGAAATACCAGCAACAGCGGCTTTAATAGGAACACCTGCATCCATAAGTGCTAAGGATGAACCGCACACGCTACCCTGTGAGGTAGAACCGTTTGAGCTCAACACTTCTGATACCAAACGAATTGCATAAGGGAACTCAATTTCATCTGGTAATACTGGGATTAATGAACGCTCAGCCAACGCACCATGACCGATTTCACGGCGTCCAGGACCTCTGGACGGTCTAGTTTCCCCTACACTGTATGAAGGGAAATTATAGTGATGCATATAACGCTTGTATTCTTCCTCGTCAATGCCGTCTAACATCTGTTGGTCGCCTAAAGCGCCTAGTGTTGCAACGGTTAATACCTGCGTTTGTCCTCTTGTAAACATACCACTTCCGTGTGTTCTTGGCAATAAATCAACTTCCGCCTCAAGCTTACGCAATTCATCCATGCCACGTCCATCTACACGTTTACAATCATCTAGCAACCAACGACGTACAACGTATTTTTGAAGCTTGTAAAGCACTTCTGAAAATTGTGATATTAATTCAGGATAGATTGCATCAAATTTTTCATGCACATCTGCATAAAGCTTTTTAAGATTTTCATCTCGCACGGTTTTATCATCGGTGTCAAGCGCAACCCTCATTGCATCAATTGCAAATGCTTTGATTTCTTCATAAAGATTAGCATCCACCACAATGGATGGATAGGATAATTTTGGTTTGCCGATCGCTGCAACCATTTCATCTATAAATGCACAAATCTTTTTGATTTCTTCGTGTGCAAATAAGATAGCACCTAGCATAACGTCCTCAGGTACTTGGTCTGCGCCTGCTTCAATCATAACAATTTTTGTCTTAGAAGCTGCAACGGTCAAATCCATACGGCTTTTTTCACGTTGTTCAGCGGTTGGGTTGATGACATATTCACCGTCCACTAAGCCAACGGAGACACCTGCAATCGGTCCATTGAAAGGAATATCCGAAATACAAACTGCCATGGATGCGCCTATCATTGCTGTGATTTCTGGGGAATTGTCTTGTTCCACTGACATAACGGTTGTAATAACAGATACATCATTTCTCAAATCACTTGGGAAAAGTGGACGCATCGGTCTATCAATCAAACGAGAGGTCAAGACCGCACGTTCGCTTGGTCTGCCTTCTCTACGCATAAAGCTACCTGGAATTTTGCCAATTGCATAAAGTCTTTCTTCATAATCCACATTCAATGGGAAAAAGTCAATACCGTCTCTTGGTTTTTGTGACATGGTCGCATTGACCAACACGACCGTTTCACCATATCGCACCATTACGGATGCGTTGGAAAGCTGTGCCATTTTGCCCGTTTCAACAGTTAACGGTCTGCCGGCAAGCTCCGTTTTAAATATTCTTTGCATGGATAATTTCCTCCTCTAGTTTTCTCTTGCCGTCGGTGTTTAGCAATTATATCTATAGTTCAACAGCGTTGAATTACACATATAACGGCTAACTACCTCAGGCTTTTTGTGTAAATGGTACTTTGTGGGCGCTGCCCAATATATTGCGTAGCAATATTTCTTCTATTCGACCAAATGAATGCGTTTCTGCATTCATAGCCACGAAGGTGGCGTGGTCATCGCCCGCCCCATTTTGAAAAAAGGGGACAAAAACTTTAGTTGGGGTTTTTATATCTAAAGTTTTACTTAATTTTTTTCAAAAAATTACGGGGTCAAGGGGTGGAACCCTTGGCGTTGTCCGCAGACAACGAAATCTTAACACTCAAAGAGTATTTTTCTTTGTTACTTTCTTTTTACGATAGAAAAAGAAAGTAAGGTTTTGACCAGTGCCAAAATTTGATATTTCTTACAATGCAAAAAGAGCGGAACCACCGCTCATTTTCACTATTTTCTTAAATTAAGTTTTTCAATGATGGCACGGTATCTTTCGATATCCTTTTTCGTCAAATAGTTTAATAAGCCACGACGTTGACCAACCATTTTAAGAAGACCACGACGACTGTGATGATCTTTCTTGTTTGTTTGTAAATGCTCATTCAAGTGATTGATACGATGGGTTAAAATCGCTACTTGAACTTCAGGAGAACCAGTATCTCCTTCATGGGTTTTGTAAGTATCAATAATGATATTTTTTACTTCCTTTAACATGCCTTTCACCTCCTAATTCATAAACGCCTAAAACTGAGCCATCGGACGGTGAACCCGAGTGACTTTGCAATAGGTTAAATTTAACACAACACATTTTACCATGATACAATGTTATTGTAAATAGTTTTCGCTAAAAATATACATGGTTATCTAATTTCGCCGTGTTTTTCATGAAAATGTTGGTCGATTACTTGATTTTTTTCGTTTACTAAGATAACCTTGGGTGAAAAATGCTTTGCCTGCTCTGCATTCATCATCGCATAGCTCATAAGGTTTATAAATAATCCTCAACCATATAATTATCCATTTTAGGCAATATCTTTTGCAAAAATAGGTTTTTCTCACATGTAACTGCCCCAAAATAGTATTGGCTAAACGCCCCAATACTCATCATAATTTCATCTGCCTGCATAGATGGTTGCACGCTTAATATGCCATTTTCTGCGGATAGTTGATAATGGTTTTCTCCTATCGTAACAATGACACTTTGTTTCAAATATTTTGGAATTTCTAATCCATCTAAAGCCTCTTCAACCGACAGCACCAACCCACTCGCATACGGAAGCAACTCCGTAACATTACGCCTTGTTGGTGAAATGCCATCATTTATTGTAAAAATCGTCTTGTCTGATGCAGGTAATTCCATCACCACTTTGGTGACTTGTCCTATGTGACCTTTTAAAAATGCAAACAAGGTTGCTCTTGCTTGACCATTCAAATACACCATTTCTCTTACTTTTAAAATGTTATCGTGTATCGCATACAGCACATAACCACTATCATCGGCGATGCGATAGGCGTGTCCTTGTATGTGTGCTAAATCTAAAAAGGCGTAATCCCATGCGGTTTGGTCTCGTATGATTGCACCGTGGTAGGGCTTGATGTATTGTGTGTAAATATTCTTTAATTCAGATACATTTAAAACTTCCTGCATGGTAGTATGAAGCTTGCCGGTGAGTGCTTGTATCGGCAGTGTTAACCTTTGCTTCAAATAGCACGTTTCAAACCCGAATGGCTTGTATGCGCCGATTTCAAACGGCACTAACACGGCACACACATAGCCCTGCTCCTGCATCCATGTTTTTATGTGTTGCATCCATTGTTTAAAATATCCTTGACCCCGAAAAGCCACATGGGTGGTAATGCCAATGAGATAGCCACATTTTCTCGGTTTCCCTCTCAGCATAATTTCGTGCGTACGCACTTGCCCACATACGATTAATTGATTGTGCAAAAAAAGCCCACACGTGAGCGCAGGGCTATACATTTCTTTAAAATAGCGTGAAAAGAATGGTTCATCATTGCCAAAGCTGTATGCCCATAGGTCTTTTACCGCCTCAATTTCATTTGCCTGTACAGTTCTGAATGAGAGCAAAATAATCCCTCGCCTTCTTGACATCAATTGCAATCTGTGTTTGTAATGCTTGTACCGATTCAAATTTCTTTTCGCTTCTAATTTTCCCCAAAAAGCTCACGGTAATGATTTGACCGTATAAATCGCCCGAAAAATCCAGTAAATGTGTTTCAATGCGTGGGGATGGGTCGCCTACTGTGGGGTTGATCCCTACGTTTGTGATGCTTTTATAGGTATGGTCGCCAATGGTCGTCTTGGTCATGTAAACACCGAATTTGGGTAACAACCGCCAGCTCTCGGGTAAAATGTTAAGCGTAGGAAAGCCGATTTTGCTCCCTAATTGCTTGCCTAGCTTCACGACACCTGTCACCGTGTACGGTCTACCCAGCATGGTTTGTGCACCGCTCATGTCCCCTATTTGTACGAGTTTTCGAATGGCTGTGCTTGATACCACCTTGCTCTTGGCTTCATACAGCGGTACGACCGTTACTGAAAAGCCATGCGCTGCGCCTGCTTTTTCGAGCATCTCGACTGTGCCTAAGCCTTGCTTACCAAAACGAAAGTTTTGTCCCACTGTGATGTGCTTGGCATTGAGTGTGTGCACCAATATATTCATGATAAAGTCGTTTGCAGAGATTTCACGAAACGCTTCATCAAATGCTTGCAAAATTAAAAAATCCAACCCAGATGCACCGAGCAAGGCGATTTTCTCATCATTGGACATGATGAGCGAAAACGGTCTGCCCTTCAAAAGCACGTGTGCAGGATGATTGGAAAATGTAAATACGCCAGCCGCTAAGCCCTTTTTGTGACATGCCTCCAAATGGCGACGAAGAAGCGATATATGCCCCTTGTGCAGTCCGTCAAAATTGCCTAGTGCAACGCCTGACCCGTTTAAAAAGGTCATATTCAATTGCTTCAAATCCTCAATAATCTTCATAATTTTCCTCATGATGGAACGAAGTGGGCTTTGCCCACACCCACCCCTTTTTTGAAAAAAAGGGGGCAAAAAACTTTAATGTGGTTGATTTAGATAACTAAAGTTTTAATCAATTTTTTTCAAAAAATTGCGGGTTTCAAAAGGGCGGCGCCCTTTGTCGTCGTCCGCAGACGGCGAAACCCAAACACTTCAAGTTTTACTCAATTTTTTTCAAAAAAATTGTTGCATGCCACAGCATGCGAAACCCCTTATTTCATATTCCCTCTATAACGTAAAAAAAGCCTTAGCCAGTTTAAGCCCCTTTTGTGTCTCGGTATCAATCGGTTCATACAACGCTAAAAAGTTTTGCTGTGTATCCACAACACGATAAAACATTGCTTTTTTAGTAATATACCGCCCAGATAGTTTTCCACCGTTCAAAACCTTTTGCACATCTTCTTCTATAATTTGTATAACTGGATATTCGGATAAAATCTCTTCAATAGGTATTAACAATTGCTCCGCTTCGCCATTTTGTGCGGCAGCTGAAAATTGCTCCACGGTGATTGACTGCTGCAGGTCAAATTGTCCACTGCTTGTCCGTAACAAAAACCCCATACAGCCACCCACACCAAGCTTTTCACCAATGTTTTGACAAAGCGTGCGGATGTATGTGCCCTTCGAGCAATGCACATCCATCAAGATACGGTTGCCGTTTATTTGCACAATATGTATGTCCAATATCGTGACAACACGTGACGCTCTTTCCACTGTTACACCCTGTCTTGCTAAAGCATAAAGCTTTTGTCCGCCTACTTTTACCGCCGAATACATCGGTGGCACTTGCTCTATTTCACCCACAAACGATACAATCACGCTTGTGATTTCCTCTTTTGTTAAATGCGTACAGTCGTTTTGCGCTAACACATTGCCCCAAATATCCTCAGTATCGGTGTTGAACCCCAAAATCAATTCGGTGCGATAGCTCTTTTGCGCTGCGGTTAAGAGGTCACAGCATTTTGTTCCTTTGCCAATACAAATGGGCAATACACCCACTGCCTCTGGGTCTAAGGTGCCTGTATGTCCGACCTTTTTTTGCCCAATACATTTACGCACAAAGCTCACGACATCATGTGAGGTCATGCCTCGTGGTTTTAGCACATTCAAAATGCCGTCCATGCGTTCACTCCTTGTTTAAAGCATTTGTTACGGTAAGTAAAATATCTGCCAATATATGTTCCATTTCGCCATTCACGCTACAGCCTGCTGCCTTTGCGTGACCGCCACCACCATATTTTGTAGCAATTTCCGCTACATTGACATAGCGATTGGAGCGAAAGCTAATTTTAATTTCACCTTTTACAACTTCCGTTGCCAACATGCCAACCTCCACGCCCTCCACTGAAATGGGAATGCGCGTCAAGCCGTCAATGTCACCACTTTCCGCTTGTGCCTGATGTAATGTTTCATAATCCAAGGTAGCAACTGCAATTTTGCCATTTTCATAAAAATGAATATTGGACATGGTATGGGCTGTGAGCTTCAGCTTGGTCAGTGTCATCATTTCAAATATACGACGATTGATTTCTGCAATATCTAAATCATACGCCATCAGCTTTGCAATGGTCACATGCGTCTCTGCCTTGGTATTCGAATATTTAAAGCCCCCGGTATCAGTGGTAATCGCTACATAAAGCCAGGTAGCAATTTCTTTTGTAAGGGGAGCCCCTAACCTTTCAATTAATGCTAACACCATTTCGCTAGTTGAAGCGTGTTCCTCCACAACATTATGCTGTGCAAAATTCGAATTGGTCATGTGATGGTCAATATTTATCGTGGTGGTTGCTCGATCAAACAGCGCTTTCCGATCCTTCAATCGTCCTATATCACCACAATCTAGGCACACCACGGTGTCATAAATCTTTTCAGTTTCAATCAAATACCGTCCATTTAAAAAGTCAAAAATGGGTGGTATTTCCTCCCCAGTGACCACTTCAACCTCTTTCCCTAATGCCTGTAATGCCAATTGTAAAGCGAAGCACGACCCCAAGGTATCGCCATCTGGACTGACATGGGATAATAGTGCTATACGGTTGGATGCCATCATTATTTTTGCTATATGCTGCATATTAACCTCCACACCAACGTAAAATGTCAAACATTATTTCGATGGGCCTTCATTTCTGTGCATTTGCTCAAGCAATTCATTGATGTGAGCACCGTGCGCAATGGAAAGGTCTAATTCAAAATGAAATTCTGGGGTATTGCGTAAATTGATGCGCTCGCCTATTGCCTTGCGAATAAAGCCTGCTGCACTTTTCAAGCCGGTCATAGCATGTATCTGTGCTTCTTCATCTCCGAGCACAGAAATAAATGCTTTTGCGTGGCGTAAATCCTTTGTAACCTCCACATCCACTACGCTAATCATGGTTGACAGGCGTGGATCCTTGAGCTCTCTAATTATTTCTGATAATTCACGCTTTACCTCTTCATTCATACGATCGAAACGATGTTTTGCCATTGTCAGTAGCTCCTTATCTTTTGACTTCTTCCATTATGAAGCATTCAATGATGTCGCCTTCTTTGATATCATTAAACTTTTCAACGCCAATACCACATTCATAACCCGCTGCCACTTCTTTTGCATCATCCTTAAAGCGCTTCAGCGAGGTCAATGTGCCTTCGTGTGCCACGATACCATCACGCACAACACGTACGCTATCGTTGCGATGAATTTTACCAGCTGTGACATACGTACCAGCAATTGTGCCAACGCCTGTTACTTTAAATACCGCACGTACTTCTGCATGTCCCTGTACAACTTCTTTATACATAGGTGTTAGCATGCCCTTCATTGCGGATTCTATTTCTTCAATGGCATTATAAATAATACGATACAAACGAACATCCACCTGCTCATGCTCTGCGGTAACCGCCGCACCCACTGTCGGTCTAACATTAAAGCCGATAATAATAGCACTTGACGCCATTGCAAGCATAACGTCACTTTCTGTAATTGCCCCAACGCCACCATGAATTGCACGCACACGCACTTCTTCATTGGATAATTTTTCTAGCGATTGCTTAACGGCTTCTACAGAACCTTGTACGTCTGCCTTGATAATTAAATTTAAATCCTTGACTTCGCCCAGTTTAATCTGGTCAAACAAATCCTCAAGGGAAACTTTATGATGTGAAGCAAATTTTTCTTGTTTTTGCTTGTGCTTTCTTTTTTCTACAACGTCACGTGCCATCTTTTCATCCTGCACCGCATAGAATAAGTCACCGCCGTCTGGTGTTTCAGACAGTCCAACGATTTCAACTGGATAGGATGGTCCAGCCTTTTTAACACGCTTGCCTTTATCATCCATCATCGCACGCACACGTCCTACCGATGTGCCAGCAACAATAATATCACCAATGTGCAGGGTGCCGTTTTGAACCAATACGGTTGCAACAGGGCCTCTACCTTTATCTAATTTTGCCTCAATGACTGTGCCTTTTGCCAAACGGTCAGGATTTGCACGCAATTCCTTCATTTCGGAAACCAACAAAATCATTTCTAGCAAATGGTCAATGCCTTCGCCAGTTTTTGCAGAAACAGGTGCGCAAATGGTATCGCCGCCCCATTCTTCACAAACCATACCGTATTCCGTCAATTCTTGCTTAACGCGGTCTGCGTTTGCGCCTTCTTTGTCAATTTTATTGATTGCAACGATGATGTTAACATTTGCCGCTTTGGCATGGTTAATCGCTTCAATTGTTTGTGGCATAATACCATCATCTGCCGCTACCACCAAAATCGCTATATCTGTTACCTGTGCACCACGGGCACGCATTGCGGTAAACGCTTCATGTCCTGGTGTGTCTAAAAAGGTAATTTCTTGGTCATGTATATTCACACGGTAAGCGCCAATATGTTGGGTAATGCCGCCTGCTTCATTCATGGTAACGGTCGTAGAGCGAATGGCATCTAACAATGATGTTTTACCATGATCGACATGTCCCATAACCACGACAACCGGAGAGCGACCTTTAAGCTGATCCGCTTGATCTTCTATATCGTTAAAGAGCTTTTCTTCATCAGATACGACAATTTCATGCGTTACAATAGCACCTAAATCTTCCGCTACTAAGGCTGCTGTGTCATAATCAATCACTTGATTGATGGTTGCCATAATACCAATCGCAAACAACTTTTTGATAATTACAGTGGGTGAAATTTTCAACTTTGCTGCTAAGTCAGAAATAACAATTTCATCTTGAATAGAAGCTTCAATGATTTCCTTTTTCTTTTCTGGCCTTGGTTGTTGCAACACTTGATGATGTTGTTGTTGATTTTGTCTTCCGTGTTGTTGTCTTGGAAGCGGGCGTTGTGGTGGTTTTTTGATGATTTTTTGTACCTTTTTATCATCCGCCTTCACATGCGTTGGCACCAATTCTTCTATCTTTTCAGTGTCCAATTTATCCAGCTCAACCATCGTTTGACGCATATCAACATGACGCATCACAACCGTTTTAGGTGCTTTAGGCACATCAGAGGTCTTTTTCTCCTCTTTTACAGGCTTTGGTGCTTCACGCTTCATATCAAACACGGAAAAATCAAAGTTGCCGTGTTTTTCAAAGCTTTGTGTATAGTACTCTAACAATATGTCAATTTGAACGTCTTCGATTGCTGACGCATAAGTCTTTGCAGGAACACCGAAGTCCTTCAATATGTTCATGATTTCCTTACTTTGCTTGCTAAGATCCTTTGCCACTTCATGTACTTTTGCTTTTTGAATCAAATCATACACCCCCGAATTGTTTTCACTTCACAGTTACATTTCTAATAATTTAATGATAGCAGCTGCAAGTCCTTTGTCATGTACTGACAGAACCGCCCGAAACTGCTTGCCGATATGTTGCCCTAGTTCTTCCTTTGTACCAAATATAAACATTGGAACATGTCGAAAGGTACATCTGTCGGTGAAACGCTTGATGGTATTTTGCGAGCTATCGGTCGCTACAATAACCAGCTTGCTCTTGTTATCCTTGATTTCACGTTCCGCCATTTCCTCTCCTGCGGTTATTTTGCCAGCCTTTTGTGCCAAGCTTATCATTTGATACACTTTATTTTCAATCATGTTGTTTTGATAATTCCTCCTCCAAAATCTCGTACACCATAGGATCGATTGCGCTTTCAAATGCCCTTTCAAGCCTTTTGGCTTTACGTGCTTTTTGAAAGCAAGCTAACTGATTGCAAATGTATGCGCCTCTGCCAGGCTTTTTCCCTTTGAAGTCAATCGCAATAACGCCCTCTTGGTTTTTCACCACACGTATGAGCTCACGCTTTGGCTTCATCTCTTGGCACCCTAAGCACAGTCGCATTGGCATTTTCTTTTTAATCAGCATAAAATCCCCCTAAATGATAAAAGTGATGCGATGACCACGCCACCTTCGTGGCTATGAATGCAAAAAACGCATTCATTCGGTCGAATAGCAGAAATATTGCTACGCAATATTCGGAGGTAGCATTATCTTATACATAATTTACATGCTCTATACATATGCCTCTTAACCATTCACCTGTGATTGACTTTTTATATCAATTTTCCAGCCAGTCAGACGAGCCGCTAGGCGTGCATTTTGCCCTTCCTTGCCAATAGCAAGTGACAATTGCGCATCTGGCACGATCACCTTTGCCGCTTTTTCCTGTTCAATGACAGATACCGATATGACCTTTGCTGGGCTTAAGCTTTCTGCAATGTAGGCAGTAATTTCTTGATGCCACTTGATAATATCGATTTTTTCGCCACCCAATTCATCACTCACAACCTGTACACGTCCGCCCTTTTGCCCAACGCAAGCACCGATTGCATCCACATTTGAATCAACCGAATGCACAGCAATTTTAGTACGACTACCAGCCTCACGGGAAATGCTCTTAATCTCAACAATGCCGTCGTGTATTTCAGGTACTTCTTGTTCAAACAATCGCTTCACAAGACCTGGATGACTACGTGATAATACGACACGTGCCGCCTTGCCTGTCTTTTTAACATCCAGCACATAAAGCTTCATCATTTTACCGAATTCGTATTTTTCCCCTGAAATCTGTTCACTCTCTGGCATAGTCGCTTCAACACCGTTTACCTTGATGGTAATGCCACCATTTTCACGTTGTTGAATGACCCCTACAACCATTTCGTTTTGTTTGTCCGTATATTCATCAAATACCTTGTCACGTTCCGCTTCACGTATTCTCTGTACGACGACATTTTTCGCAGTTTGTGCGGCAATACGACCAAAGGTTTTAGGGGTAACATCAACGCTTACCATGTCCCCTAACTCATAGCGTTTGCTAATGCTCAAAGCCGCTTGTAGTTCAATTTCTGTTAAAGGATCAAGCACATCGTCTACGACCTTTTTCTTGGCAATCACCTTTGTTTCGCCATTCGAATGGTCAATGGTGACCTCAATATTCGACACATTTACCCCGATATCTTTTTGATATGCCTTCACCAAAGCAATTTGAATGGATTCCAATAAGTAGTCTTTTTTAAGGTTTTTTTCTTTGGTAAGTTGATCAAAAGCATCTAAGTCTAAAATATAAGCCATTACAATAGTTCCTCCTAAAACGCTATTTTCAATTTAGTTAATGCAACATTATCTTTAGGAATGGTGATTGACTGATTTGCACCTTGAATGGTAAGCTCGCCATCCAAATAGCTAATCAAAACGCCTTCCAAGTGTTTTGTCCCGTCCAATGCACGAAAGAGTTTTATCTCTACTTCTTTTCCAATCGCATCGATATAATGTTTCTCCCGATTCAGTACACGGTCTAAGCCCGGGGATGATACTTCAAAAAAGTCATGTTGGGTGATGTTTAATGCATCTAACTTTTCATTCAAAGCACGGCTAAAGTGCTCACAATCCTCTAAGCCAATGCCCTCATCCTTTTCAATGTACACCCGCAAAAACCAGTAAGTACCTTCTTTTTTGAGCTCTACATCATAAATTTCTACATTTTGTTCCTGTGCGATTGGACGTGCCGCATCCCAAACCACTTGTTCGATTTTTGACAAATCAGCTTCACCCTTTCATGATTGTGTAAAAGCAGTGGGCGCTGCCCACACCCGCCCCTTTTTGAAAAAAGGGGACAAAAACTTTAGTTGGGGGGTTTTTATATCAAAGTTTTAATCAATTTTTTTCAAAAAATTGCAGGGTTAAGGGATGGAATCCCTTATCGTCGTCCGCAGACGGCGAAATCCAAACACTCAAAGAGTATTTTTCTTTGTTACTTTCTTTTTGCGATAGAAAAAGAAAGTAAGGTTTT